>CALMOO010000825.1 GCA_937871705.1 uncultured Hymenobacter sp. | reverse complement strand
CACAAACCGGTCGCTTTTCAGGGTGGCGCCCAGGTAGGTCACGGTGCCGTCCGACTGCAAGCCTAGCGAGTTGAGGCTTACTTTGGCCCCGCCCGACAAATGGGCTTTGCCGCCGTAGAGGGGGTAGCCCGCCGCAGGTACTACGTGCGTAAAGCCCAGCGAACCATCGTCTTGCGTCGTCAAAGCCGTTTTGATGGGGGGTAGGGCCTTGCTGTGGAACATGCCTACGAAGCCGGCCCGCGACTTGCCCGTGCCCATCGAGTCAAACTTGAAGGGCGGCACGTCGAAGTACGTGGTCGAGTCGTAGGCGCCGCCCAACACATCGGGCTTGTTGAAGTACACGTAAGCACCCGAAGTCGAGTTGAACGACGGAAACTTGCCGAGCTTCTTGCGGCCCGAGCGGTTTTTGGGGTCGTTCAGGAAAAGCCGGCCGCTCTGCGAGTTGCCTTTGTTGGTGAGAGTAAAGTCGCTGGGGCGGCGCTCGTCGTCTTTTTTGCCCGCTATTTTCTTGCCCTTGCTGCGAATAGTAAGCGAGTCGATATGCGGCATATCGATATAGTAGCCGTCGTAATCAAATTGGAAATCACGCCCCTTAAAGCCGTAGGCCGACGCAATGACGCGGCCATTGAACTTGATGTTGCGGTTGCGCTCCAGGCGCACCAGCCCACTATCGGGCCGCACAATTACCGCCGCCGAATCGTCGGAAAAGCTGAACTGCTCTACCCCCCGCACCAGCAGCTGGTCCGAGTTCAGGTTGAGCGTAGCCGAGCGGCCCGAGCCTGTTAGCGACTTAATGGCCAGATGGTCGTAGTCTTTTTTCTCGCGGGCGGCCCCTACGTAATGGCGGCCTTTGGGTAGGATAATGACCTCGCCGGTTTGGGGCTGCACGTCCACGTAGCCATCGCGCGCCAGCCCGCTCACGGCTGAGCGCAGGTTGGGCTCCGAGATTTGCAGCTCCGTAGCTACGTCGTGCACCGAGAGCACCTGCGCCTTATTATGCGTCTGGCTATAACCCAGTAGCATCTGCAACGGGTGCATCCGGTGGATGCTCTTGAGCTGCTGGTAGCGGGTATTCGAGAAGAAATTCTTGCTTTCAAAATCAGCCGACACCTGCTTGGGCGAGGTAAAGATGCTGAAGTCAATCTTGGGCTGGCGCAGCTCCCAAACCACCATCTCAGCCCGTACGTCTACCTGGTGGTACGAGTCAGAATAGGGCGTTTTGCGGTAGATGCCCTGCTCGGGTAGCAGCTGTAGCTTCTGCTTGCCTTTGAGGTATTTCATCTCTACCCCAGGGTGCGTAATCGAGTCGTGCTCACTCTCATACATTGCCACCGAAGCCCGGCCGGCCGTAATCACCGAATCGCCGAGCACGTAGCTGCGCGAGTCGGCCCGAAACCGCGGCTTTCCTGCCTGGCTCACCACAATGTGCGAGAGCGAGCCGTCGAGCGAGGCCGACAACATCTTGCTTCCCGCCAAGGAGATACCGCCTTGGTACTTAATGCCTTCGCCCATATTCTTGAGCCGGGCATCGTTGGTGAGCGAAATAAAGCGCGGATAGCTGCTTTCGGTAGTACCGGGCTTGCGGCGCAAGCTCTTGTAGCTCAAGGCGCCTTTCACGGGCGCTTCGAGCAAGTAAGCATACGTGAGCGTCACAGGCTGGGCCGTAAACTCCGGCTTGCTCAAGTCAAAGTCAAACGGCCCGATGTCGGCCGTCACGGGGTTGTTCTTGATGGTCCAGTTTAGCTGGCCGCCCGTTGCCACAAAGCGGCTGCTGAGCGGGGCGGCCGTGCCGCTCACCTTGCGCAGCACCACCGAGTCGCCGGCCGTACCCATCACAATATCAGCATCTTTGATTTCGACCACCGGCCCGCTCACCGCCGGGGGGTAGTACGCGTCGTAAGCTGCCCCCGCCGACGGCGTGAACGGCTGCGGCTGGTCGAAGTCGGCGCTATTGGCTGAGGGCGCAGGTGCGGCCACTACGGGCTTGGCCACAGAGGATTTGGCCGGGGCCTTCTTAGCTACGGTAGCCGGCGCTTTCTTTTTGGCTACTGGCGTGCCCCAACCATCATTAGCAGTGCTCCAGCCATCGTTGGCAGCCGCTTTCTTTTTCGGCGCCGGGGTGCCCCAGCCGTCATCGACCTTGCTGCTCGCTGGGGTAGACCATACGGCCGTGTCCCAGCCATCGCTGGCGCGTTTCTTCTTAGCAGTTGGTTTGGGAGCGGCTTTGGCTACTGGCTTAGCGGCCGCAGGCTTGGTTGAGGCGACCTTAGCTGCTGCTGGGGGGGTAGGAGCTGTACTTGGCGTGGTCTCAAAGCTGGCATTCGGATTAGGCTCGGTGGCGGCGCTTTTGTGCGCAAACGACAGTTGCCCTCCGATTACCCGCAGCGAGTTGAAGCTGGAGCGGTAGAGGTAGCCGCCATTCAACAGCCGTGAGGTCGTAAACAGAAACTTCTCCGTGTCAGCCGTAGGGTCACGCTCCAACGATTGCCCCAGCACGTCGAGCAGTTGGTCTACCTGCCCATCGCTGAGCTTGACCAAGTTCTTGCCGCCCACCAGCGAGCTGTAAAAAGCCGTGAGGTGCGGCAGCGGTCGGAACTTCTTATCCAGCATTTTCTGCGACAGCTCCGCAATGCGGCTCTGCTGGCTGGCCGTGAGCTGGTTGCTGCCCCAGAGCTGGCGCAGCTTTTCGCCCACCGCAACAGCCGCCGCGTTATTCGTCGTCAGCAGCATCGTGCGAACGTCCATAATAAACTGCTGCGGCTCCTGCGCCAGGTGGCCATTGTAGTGGTTCACTACCAGCTGGGCGGGCCGCACGTCGCCAGCCGTGCGCCCGCTGGCTGGCGCAGGTGGCTTAGCCGCGGGGGC
>CALMOO010000824.1 GCA_937871705.1 uncultured Hymenobacter sp. | reverse complement strand
CCCGCCTCTGGCGCGAGTATCGCCATGCCGCTGCCGCTGCGGCGGTGCTGGGGGCGGCGTGCTACTTCCACTCTTAACTGATTCACTTACCCCTTTTTCTCACTTTCTCACAACCCATTTGACAATTTCACACATGGCCATTTACGCAGAAACCACCTCCGCTCCTTCTACGCCAGCCCCCGAGGGCAACCACGCCGCCCGGTGCGTCAGCATGGTAGATATGGGCACGCAGCCCAACAAGTTCGACCCCGCCAAGCCCGCCCAGCGCAAGGTGCAACTAGCCTTTGAGTTGCCTGACGAGCTGCGCGAAGACGGCAAGCCCTTCATGCTACGTCAGAAGTTCACGCTCACCATGCACGAAAAGGGCAGCCTGCGCAAGTTCCTGCAAGCCTGGCGCGGCAAGCCCTTCAGCGAAGAGGAAGCCAAGCGCTTCGACATTAGCGTGCTGCTGGGCAAGCCCTGTATGCTGAACGTGCTGCACGAGCAGAAGGCCGATAAGACCTACGCCAATATTGCCAGCGTGGCCACCCTGCCCAAAAACATGATTGTGCCGGCCCAAATCACCCCCACGCTGGAATTTAGCCTGGACCCTGCCAGCTACGACGCCTTGGTATATGAGCAGTTGTCGGACTACCTAAAAGAAGAGATTGCCGAATCGCCTGAGTTCAAAGCGCTGCAAGCGCAACCAGTGGGCGCGCCAAACGCAGTAGAGGTAGCTGAGAGCGACCTCCCTTTCTAGCCAGCCCCGAGCCGGTCGCGTCAGTTAGGCGCGGCCGGTCAACGGGGCTCAACTATGGCGAAACCATCTACCGCATTACGGAGAGCCATCACTTTGATAGCGATCGCCAGCAGTACCGCAACCGGGTGCTGAGCGAGTACGGCAGCGAGGCACTCTACAAAGAAGTAACCGCCTTGGCTACCAGCCGCACCAAGGCTGAACGTGACCTTAAAAAGCAAGTAGTCCATGCCTAAGCAACCCACTCAGAAACCTAAGCACAAATACGCCCACCTGGCCGGCACCTATAGAGCCAGCTGCGGCACTCTCTACCGCGTGGCCTGCGAATCGGGCGACGCCCTGACTCAGCAGCGCCAGCGCGTTGGGCAGGATTGGGAAACGCCTTACCACCAAGAAGCGCGCTACGTTGAGCAGGCCGTCGAGCGCCAGGTCTTTACCCGGTACACTGCATGAGGCCCGACCGTCAAGCACGGCTTGAGCGCTGGATAACCGGCGCCGAGAGTCGCAAGCTCGCCCTGCAGGAAGTGATAGCCCTGCTCGAACGCCTGCACCACACCAACGCCGCCAAGCGGGTGCAAAAGCTGCTCAAGCGCACCCAGCAGCACCAAGCCGACTTGTTGCGGCAGGTGGCGCCCCAAGTGCCCACCCGCTGGGCTACGCCGCAGATTTTCCTACCCACCGGCCCAGGTGAAGCCATTGCGCCTCGCCAGCAAGCCGCTTAACCACCCCCTAACGCCCCCTCCCCGGCCGCTGCGGACGCGGTGAGCCGCGATTATAACTGTCTAACTTCTACCTACTACCATGCTGACTACTAGCCAAACTGATGCCGCCCGCTTGCAAT
>CALMOO010000823.1 GCA_937871705.1 uncultured Hymenobacter sp. | reverse complement strand
GCCCAGGCCGTGGTAGCAGCGCACCAGCACGCGCTGGCCGGCCAGCGGGCGGCCATCCCAGACGTACTGGAGGTGGCGGGGCCAGTGCCAGCATGGTTGGCCGGCCCGGGCGGCCAAGTCGTGGTCGCTGTGCTGCCAGGCCGCCGCGAAGTCCCCGCGCCGCATGTGGTGCAGCCACGGGTCGGCGGGGGGGGTAGCAACTTCCTCAGGCATAGCGGCGCATCATGGTGCGGCAGAAATCGGCAAACTCCTCGATGTGCTGCGGCGGGCTGGTGTGGTGCGGCTGCACGCCTTTGGCTTCGGGTGTGAAGCAGAAGGTGGCGGTCACGTCGAATTCTTCCAGCTTCTTCATCACGTGGTCAAACCACTTTTCGGCGTCGGGGCGCAACCAGTCGGCCCAGCTGAGGCCGGTGCGCAACTTCTTCACGCCCAGGCGCCGCAGCCACTCAATGGCGGTATCGAGGCGCGGGTCTTCGTAGTGAAACCACTGGCAAATGCCCATTTCGGGCGTGTAGTCGGAGAAGTGCTTAAGCGAAAGCTTCGGGGTGCCGTCTTCGCGCAGCAAGCCCATGTGGAAGTGCCGGTAGTACGACGAGCCTTCGGCCTCGCGGTGGCGGGTAGTGGCTTCCCAAGCCTGCGGCAAGTCGAAGAGGCTGTACCAGAAAATGCGCTGTACGCGGCCCATCAGCAGCTCCGCCGTTTTCTGCAAGCCAAATTCTTGCACTTCTTCAGCCCCGAAGCTTGGCGCACCCACCTCCGTCACCCAAATCGGTAAGTTGGTAACGGCCTCAATCTCCGCGATTTTCTCGGGCCAGTCGTGTATCGACCACAGGTTCCAGTCGACCGGAAAGCCATGGATGGCAATGGCGTTCAGGTCTTGAAGCGCGCCGCAGCCTTCGAGCCGCTTGATAAACGTCGGGTCGATGGGCGAAATGCCGCCCAGCACGCGCAAGATGCCGGGGTTTTCGGCCTTAACGGCCTGCGCCGCCACGCGCACCATTTCGCCAAACGTGCGCCATTCGGGGTCGATTTCGAAAGCCCAGTGTGATTTATTATTTGGTTCGTTCCAGAATTTAACGGCTTCAATCATGGGGGTAGACTTTGCTTAGCAGCATAGTAGTGTGCTAAGCGATGAAGGTGTTGGGGGAATCGTGCGGGCGGCGTTACTAGCGCGGGCTCATGTAGTGGTTTTTGTCTTTGACCTTCGCCCCTACCGCCTCTTGCCAGGCCAGGCCCACGGCCGAGAGGTACTCCGACTGGTTCCACTGCTGCCCTTGGCGCAACTGCTCATCTACTTCGCAGAGGTACATTTCGTGGGCCGGCCGCGCAGCTACGCGCAAGCCGCAGGAACGCAACATGGCCTCGACACAAGCGTGGTTGGGGGCCCACCAGTTGGTAGGGTCGCCGGCCATGCGCTTCTCGATGAAGGCCATCTTGGGCCAGTGCGGGGCCAGCATTTCCTCGCGGTCGTCGAGGCTAAAGTCGGGCGGCGTGGGCTGGTCTTCTTGGCCGGGCATGGTGAGCGTCTGGAACATCAGCAGGCGGCGCGTTTTCTGGGCCAGGATGTCGAGCGACAGCAGGGGGTAGCGCAGGTGGTAGAGCACGCCCATGTACCAGATGAGGTCGAACTCACCGTCGAGGCGGGCCACGTCGTACACCTGCATCTGGCGCAGCTCGATGCGGTAAGAGAGGCCAAACTGCTGGGCCGCCCAAGTTGCCTGCCGCAGGTAGTGCGGGTCCACGTCGATGCCCAGCACGTAGGCCCCACGCTTGGCCAGCTCGATGGAATAGTAGCCGGCATTGCAGCCCACATCGAGCACCCGCCAATTGGTGAGGTCGGCGGGCAATAGCGCCTGCAAATCGCGCCACTTAAAGGCCGGGAAGTCGCCTAAGGTGTGGTTAGGCGCCGTTTGCTCGCCGCTGGGCAAGTGCAGGTTGTGAAACCAAGGGCCGAGCTGCTTTATTTCTTCTTGGATGGTCATGGGGCGGACGATACTGCTATCACCTGTCATGCTGAGCTTGCGAAGCATCTTATCACCGTTGCGCCGTTGGTATGGCGAATGCAATAAATCGTTCGGCACTGATAAGATGCTTCGCAAGCTCAGCATGACAGGTGTACTTGAAAAACTTCTCTCACTTACTCACCGTCATCAGTTCACTCACATAGCCTTCTAGCTCCTGGGCGCGGTGGGCAGCGGTGTGCTCTGCCAACACCCGCTGCCGGGCGCGGCTGCCGATGGCTTGGCGCTCGGTTTCGCTTAGCTCGCGCAGGTAGCGCAGGGTGTCGGCGGCGGTACGCGCCACCAATATTTCGCGGTCAAATTCGAAGAACGAGTCGAGGCCTTCCCAGTAGTCGGAAATGATGGGCGTGCCGCAGGCGGCGGCTTCAAACAGGCGCACCGAGGGCGAGTAGCCAGCGGCCAGCATGTCAGCGCGGGTGATGTTTTGGGTGAAGCGCTGGGCGTTGTAGAAGGCGCGGTGCTCGGCGGGCGGCAGGTGGTGGATGTACTCGGTATTGGCGGGCCACTGCACCGTGGCTGGGTACTGCGGCCCGGCCACCACAAAGCGCCCCTGGGGCCACTGCCGGGCGGCGTCGAGCATCAGCTTTTCGAGCGGCGGCTGGCGGTCGTCGGAGTAGGTGCCTAGGTAGCCCAGGTCCCACTTGGCAGGCTGCGGCTCGGGGAAATATAGCGCCGGGTCGAAGGAGCAGTAAAACGGCCGAGCCATGGGCGAGCCGTACTCCTTTTCCAGCCGCGCCAGGGTAGGGCCACCGGTGAAAGACAGATACAAATCGTACTGCGGAATGAGGCGCGGGTGCAGGTATTCGTAGTCCTCGCGCGCCAGCTTGGCCAAAGTCACGGGCGTGTCGATGTCGTAGAACGACTTGATGCCCTGTGCGGTTTGCACCACCCATTCGCCCACCGCTACCCCCTCCGGTACGTACGAACCCACCATCACCAGGTCGGCCGCACGTACTTGTTCGGTGAAGCGGGCCTGCAAATCGGCCAGCGACGTGTACAGCTCGGTTTGGCAAAAATCAGGGTTCGGCAGGTCACGGCTGTTGGCATACCAAGGCATGTCGCGCTCCAAAAACAGCACCTGGTGGCCGTTGCGCGTCAGCTCGCGCACCAAGCCGCGGAACGTAGTGGCGTGGCCATTCCCCCAGCTAGAGGTGATAGAGAGGCCGAGAATAACGATGTTCATAGCAAAGTAGCGCGGACTTTCAGTCCGCGTATTAGGATAAATCACTGGCTAGTAAACTGACAGCCAAGCTGCCTACTTGAGTGCGGACTGGAAGTCCGCGCTACTTCACCAGTTCGCCCAAAAGCAGTTGCTCCAGCTGCTCGACGCGGTGGCCGTAGGTGTGGCCCGCCAGCACCTTGCGGTAGGCCGCCTGCCCGATTGACCAGGCCTGCTCAGTCGTCAGCTCGGCCATGATGGCGGCCACTTCGGCACCATCCTTGGCCACCAAGATTTCCTGGCCGGGCTCGAAGAAATAGTCGATGCCTTCCCAATAATCGGTGATGATGCACGCGCCAGCGCCGGCCGCCTCAAACACCCGCGTGGCCGGCGAGAAGCCGTAGCGCGCCATGCTTTCGCGGCTGATGTTGAGCACAGCTTTGGGCGTGCAGTTGAAGGCGTTGTGGTCGTTGGTGTACACATGGCCGACGTAGCGCACGTTGGCCGGCATACCCTTGTCGCCCCAGCCGCTGCCACCGATGAGGAAGCTTTGCGAGGGGGTAGCGGCCGCAGGCTTTAGGAAAAACTCCTCGACGCGCGCCTCGCGGTCGGGCAGGCGGTTGCCTAGGAAAGCCAGGTCGCAGGCGAAGCGCTCTTCGGGCGCCACGGGATAGTGCGTGGCCGTATCGAGGGCGTTGTAGATGGGCACGCACTGCCGGGCACCCAGCGCTTCGTAGGCCTGAATAACGGGGTCGCCGCCGCCGTACGTCAGAATGAGGTCGTAACGCGGAATGAGGGGTAGGAAGGCGTCGGCGGGGTTGTGGTGCACGCGGTCGAGGGTCGCGGGCGCGTCCACATCCCAGAAAATCACCAGCCGCTCGTCGGTTTGCAGGCGTAGTACTTCGCGTTCCAGCAGCTCATCGAGCACCCCTACCCCACTCGCTTTCACGATAACATCGGCCTGGGCCGCCTGGGCGAGACAGCGGTGAGCGGCAGCTTCGGTGGCTTCGTACACGACCACCGTGGCGTAGTCGGGGTCGGCGATGTCGCGGTTTTGCTGGCGCTCGTAGGCATCGGGCTCGTAGAACGTGACTTGGTGGCCGCGCTGGTGCAGGGCCCGCACAATGCCGCGGTAGTACGTGGCCGCGCCGTTCCAATAGGCCGAAACCAGGCTAGAGCCGAAGAAGGCGATGTTTAGTTTTTTCATCAAGTAGTTGAAAGCCTGTTCAAAAAATAATGGGCGGTCAGTATGGCGTTCTCTTACAGCTTACTACCCCCCTACTCACACCACGGCAATGCCTTTGGGGAGAACCTTGGCTTCGTCAATGCCGAGCTCTAGGCAGATTTGCTCTAGCTCGCTCACGCGGTGGGCGCAGGTGTGGCGGCTAAGGATGGTTTCGAGCCCATGCTTAGCCAATTCGGCAGCTATTTTGGGCTGACTGATAAGCGTTTGCAAGTGCTGCTTCATCTCGGCGCCGGTGCGGGCCACCAAGTAATCCTGGCCGGGCGTGAACAGGTGCTCGGCATCATCCCAGGGCGACGAAATCAGCGGAATGCCACAAGCCAGCGCTTCAAACGGCCGGATGGTCGGGATGCCCGGCAGGGCCTCCACGTAGGGGCGGCGCGGCACGTGCACCGTCACCTTGTACTTGGCAAATTCCTCGGGCGCCTGGTAGTTGGGCAGCCAGCCGCCGTACTCAATACCCGCGTCGGCCAAGGACTTGAGCGCGTGCTCGGGGTAGCGCACGCCGTATATTTTAGCCTTGAGGCCCAGCTCCTTCACTGGTTTGATTAGAAACTCGTGCAGCTCGGCGGTGCGCTCCTCATCGCCCCAGTTGCCGACCCACACTAGGTCGCCAGCCAGCTCGGCGGGGCGCTCGTGGGGGTAGAACACGCTGGTATCGGCGGCTTCGTGCCAGGTCCAGGCGCGGGTCGTCCAGCGTTCGCGCAAATACAAATCGCGGATAACCTGCCCAAAAGCCAGCACGCCGTCGTAGTGCGTGAGGTCGTAGGCGGCCATGCTGGCGCGCTCGGTCACGGCGCGGTGGTGCGTGTCGTGGAAGAGCAACTGGTAATCGTGTTGCGCGCGGTGCTCGCCGATGCGGCGCACCAGTTCGTGGTCGCTCCACTCGTGCACCAGTACCAGGTCGGCGTCCTTGAGCACGTCGTCGAGGTCAAGCGTGTCGAGCAGGTAGAAGTTGGTCGCGATGCCGGGGTAGTACTGCTGCAGCTCGTCTAGCTTGGCTTCGCCATAGCCTTCGATGAGGTTTTGCAAGCTCCAGCCGCCTACCGGCTCGTACACCTGCACGTGGTGGCCCCGGCGTTGCAACTCACGCACGACGCCGCGCAGAAAATGGGCGTTGCCGTGGTTCCAGTCGGAGAGAATGGAGTGATAAAAGAGGGCGATATTCATGAGAAAAGCAGAAGAAAAAGTAGGTCAGTCCGCAACGGACTGGGGCACGGCGGCGGCGCGCAGGTGCTGGTACAGCTGGCCATAGCCTGCCACTAGGTGTTCGGTGGTGTAGCGCGCGGCGCGCTGCTGCGCCCGGGAGGCCAGCTCCTGGCGCAAAGCCGGGTTTTCAATTAAGGCCTCCATC
>CALMOO010000822.1 GCA_937871705.1 uncultured Hymenobacter sp. | reverse complement strand
AGCGCAGCAGGGCTTGCACCAACTGCCGATTATAGAGACGGCCCGGCAGCGCGATGAACAGCGCCGCGCCCAGCGCCAGCAGCAGCCCCACCCAGAACAGCACCGGTGGGCCCACCGGCAATACCAGTGACGCCAGAAAAAACAGCCCTAGCACACCCATGAGCAGGCTGCGTGGCACTAGGAAAGTTTGCAGCGCCTTGTGGAAAAACTCGACATTGCCGAACTTCACCAACTGCCGCACGCCTTCGCCGGCGTACTTCTTTAAAAACTCGATTTGCGAAGCCAGCCAGCGTGTGCGCTGCTGCGTGAAGACCTGCGCATTCTCAATCTTCTCGTCGTAAGTATACACCCGGTCGAGATACGCGATTTTGTAGCCGTCGCGGGCAATTCGGAAATCCAACTCCTTGTCTTCGCCCACCGTTTCGCCTATGCCCGTGAGCAACTGCCGCAAGTAGCCATAGTCGAAGGCCATGCCTGAGCCAATCAGCGCCGCCGACATGCCCAGCGCTGCTGGCCCCTGCCGGTAGATGTGGTTGTTGATTTCCTCGTTGCACGCATCTAGAAAGGCAAAGGCCGTACCCTGGTTTTTGGCCGTGCGGTGAGTTTGCACCACCCGGTAGCCGGCGTTGAAGGCGGCGTTGATGCTATTCAGGCAACCCGTGCCCATAATGTTATCGGCGTCGAGCACCACCGCTACGTCGTAAGCAGTGGGGGGTAGCACCGACAGGGCATGCAAAAGGGCCTTGCCTTTGGTGCTGCGCTCGAAATTTACTTCAACCACGCCGGCGCCCATCTGGCGCAATGTACTCAGGGTCTGGGGCTGCAGGCCATCGGCCACGACGACTACCTGCGCTACCCCCTCGTAAGCATGTGCTACGGCCTGGCGGGCTGTATCCAAGATAACGGCGTCTTCGCGGTAAGCCGGAATCAGCACGCATATGCGGCGGGCCGATTGGGCTTTAGCGCCAGGCTGCGGCACCAGTGAAATTCGACGGTGACCTATCAGCGAAAAAAACAGCAGGTAGACACAGTTGAGCAGCAAAAAAATGCCGACCAGATAAAGTAGATAGTCTAGTACAGTAAGAAGCAGATGCATAGAAAAGAGTAGGTTAGCCGCTGAGTAGCGCTTAGGACTGGCTAGCGTGTTGCAGATTCCAGCGCAGGCCGCGGCCCAGGGCTCGCAGATGCTGCCACTCGCGCTGCAGCGAAAACTGTACGGCCTTCTTGGGTACGGCTGCCCCGAGAAACACCAGGGCGCTGGTCCAGCGCGACCAGCCGCTAAAGTTGCGCCGAATGAACAGCAGGCGGTTGCGGTTCATGTAATATGTCTTCAGCACCGAAGACTTGCCCACCGACATCGACTCCTTGTGGTAGATGGTCGACTCGGCTACGTAGTGGCAGCTATAACCGCCGCGCTTGATAATCTCGCACCAATCAAGCTCCTCATAATAAAGGAAATACAGCTCGGGCATGACGCCTACTGCGTCAATAACGCGGCGCGGCACCATCATGGCAGCGCCATCGGCGAGCTGAGTAGCCTGCGAGTGGTTGTGTTGGCCTTGGTCGGCTTCGCCGTAGCCAACCGTTACGCTGCGGCCAGTCCAAGTATTAATACCTTCTGAACCAGCGTATTGGATGACATTATCGGTGCCGTAAAAAATGATTTTTGGCGAAGCAATACCAGCTTTGGGGTTCTGCTCAAATAACTGCACCAGCGGCTCCAAAAAAGTAGGCGACACTTCAGTATCGTTATTCAAAAACAGTAGGTAGTCGCCTTTCGCTTCGGCAATGCCGAGGTTGTTGCCGCCCGCAAAGCCCAGGTTCTTAGCCGATTTAATGAGCTTTACCTGGGGGTAGCGCTCCGTTATTACGTCGGGGTTATCAGTAGGCGAGGCGTTATCAACCACGATTATTTCGAGGCGTGGGTAGGTAGTGCTCAGCAACGACGCTACCATATCGCAGGTGAGCTGCGCTTGGTTGTAGTTGACAGAGATAACAGATACTAGGGGCAGAGCCATAAGGTCAAAAGCTTAAGAAGCCGGCAGTACGGCAGCAGACGTCTCTGGCTCGCTATCGAGTTGCGGCCCACGAAAGACAAAAGCCCACGATAGGTACACGATAATGGCCGAGGGCATGAAGTTGATAACCTCGTTGCCATAGCTAGAAATCAGGCTGCCGGCGAAGCCTGCCGTAAGAGCCAATAACTTGGTTTTGAGAGCCGGGTCGCGGATATTCCAGACGATGCCGCAGCACTTGCCTAAGATGTAGAGCTCGATGCCTATCCAAATAACAAAGCCGACAATGCCGTACATGGCCCATATTTTCACCCAGTAGCTATCGGGTGGCACAGTCGAGAGAAACTTATCGGAGTTGTACTTAATGCCCGAGTTGCCGATAACGCCTACCCCCCCTCCGAATGGCCGGGTGGCCAAGTAGTTACGCAGAGTAAGCTGGTTTTGCAGGCGCACGTTGAAGGAGGCATCGTTGGGGTCGAGCGCCGTCCGCATCCGGTAGATATTGTAGTTGCTATCGCCAATGCGGGTGTATTTAAGCACCCCAAAGCCAGCCAGCGCCATCATCGAACCCAGGATGAAGACCTTGATATTCTTGCTAACCAGCAGCGCTACGGCAATGCCCACCATGAGGGCAAATAGCGCACCGCGAGTACCCGAAATCAACATACCCACCAGCAAGATACCCGCTGCGGCGGCCAGTAGCAACCGCTTCCACGGCTTGAAAGGGCCCAGCGCTAGAATGATAGCGATGAGAGCGATATGCGCCTGAGAAGCACCAAATTGGCCGGCATCACTGTAAAACGAGAATACCCGGAGCTTGCCCCAAAGTAAATGCGTTTTGGTGTTTTCGTTTAGAAAAGCCTGCTCGCCCGGCGTCAGGCCGATGTAAAGCTGCTTCAGGCCGTTGATGGCCCCCACCACCGATAGGCCAATTATCAAAAACAGAAACAGGTTGAGGTCTTTCCGCTGGTTGAAAATCAGAAAGGCCAAGGGCACAACCATAAACCAGTAGAGCGCCGCGCTACGCATCTCCTGAAACCAGCCGGCAATGCTGGCCCCGGCCGGGTTAGCAATTTGCAACACCGTGATGCTGAACCAGATAAGACCCAGCAGCGACAAGTCATTCTTAATGTTGTTCCAATTGTAGCGGTCGTGCTGAAAAGCCACCGCCACCCACGTCATCACCAAAATGCCATCTACGAGCATGCCGTAGGGGAAGCTGCCGCCTAGCTCACGCGTCACGAACAGCAGGAAGCAGTAAATCAGCACCGCAATAATCCCGATGCGTGGGTTGGTAAACAGTGCGATGAGAAACGGCACCGCAAAAGCCACCGCAATTAACAAGCCGGGCACAGTCATTCCTTCCTGAGCCGTGAGCCAGCCCAGCAAGATGGCCAGCAACACGCCCAGCGGCAAGAGCAGCGTTTTGGGTTTTAACTCAAAAGAAGGATTCACTAGGTAGTACTCTTAATTGACGGGCTCGCCTTAGTTCAGCAAAGGCTGCGGCGCGTGGGGGGGTAGGGCCGGCGTGTAGACCGACGAAACCGGCCGCGTGCGAGCACCAATAAACTCGGCCACATATTCGGGCAACACGCCGTTGAGCACCAGCTCAATAGGCGCTTTCGTAACGGCCTGAATATTTTTGAACACTGATTTATCGGCTGGCAGCCAAGAGCGCTCGGCCCGCACTGCTACTAATATCAAGTCAAGGTCCTTAAGCAACGAAGCAGGGTAGGCCGTTTCGAGCACTGCCGGAAACTCGACGATAACCACCGAGTTGTTTGGCACGTGCTTTTCGGTGAGGTCAGCCACAGTGATGCCCTTGGTCACGCCTTGCAAAGGCGAATAGAACATAGTGTCGCCGTTCGGGATAATCTGGAACGTGTGGTCGTTCGGAAACAAACTCAGCGTGTTGATGTCCATCTCGTTGAGGCTGGCTGCTAAGTTGCAGCAAACTTCCGTTTTGCCTTCGCCGCTCTGGCTGCTGAGCACCCCAATAGTGAAGGGCTTGTCGGTCTGGGTTTTCTGCTGAAACTTCAAGAGCAACTGCCGAGCCAGGTGGTCTTCGGCACGCTTCGTAGTTTCGAGCTGCAGCGGGTCGTGGCCCGTCACTTTAGGGATAATGCCCGCCACAGGGAAAGTCGTGATTTTGGCTGCGTGCTCAGGGTTTTGCAGCGCGCTATCGAGCATGCCCGTAGCTACTACGCCCGCACCCGTCAGCAAAAACGAGCCCAAAAAGCCGCCTATCAACAGCAGCATCAGCTTCGAGCCACTGGCGCTTGATGGTACGTAGGGTGGGTCCACCACGCTCAATTGTGAGGAAAGACGCACGTTTTGCTGCGAAAGTTTGCTTTCTTTCAGGCCTTCTGACTGCGATAGATAGTCTTTCTCAGCCACTTCCACCTCACGCCGAATCTTGCGAACTTCAGCACTTAGCGGCACTAGTTTGTTGTACTCGTTAGCAGCTTCGGCCTTTTGCTTACGCATCAGGGCAAGCTGACTCTTGAGTTCAGCCGCCGAGACGGTACTCTTCGAATAGCCACTCAATAGGTCTTTCACTACCACACCCGAGGTCGAGCGAGAAACTGTGTAGTTAGTGTTCACGTCATCATCCAGCTTCTTAGTTACCTGGGCCAGTTCTTGCCGCACGGCCGCTAAGCGCGTTGTATTGGCTGGAGTTGGTTGGTCTTTAGCCATAATTTCCAACTCTGAAGCCTGGCTAGTGAGTGTTGAGAGCCGGTCACGTAGCCGTACAATTTCTTGGTTAGTCGCGATTGACTCGCCACGCTTGTCTAGCGTACTTTCTACCGATTTCAGCGACGAGTTTGTGCTCGCAACCTGCATCTCGATATCATTAAGCTTGTCGGTAGCTGCCTGGCGCTCATCGGTTGACGAGGTCAACTGCTTGTCGTAGTCAGCAATGTTGTGCTTCTGCTGGAAGGCCAGCAGCTTCTGCTCGGCCTGCTGCAAGCGCTCGTAAGCTTTCTGGCTCGACTGCGTGAAGTATCTGATAACTGACTCGTTCTGGCCGGCAAAAAGCTCTTTGTGCTTCCGAATAAATACCTGGGTCAGAATTTCCAGTGTCTTCTGGCACACATATGGGTCTTTGGCGGTGTAATCGATGCGTAGCAAGTCACTGTCTTTCACGCGTGAAGCCACCGCAGTCAGCACCGCCGAATCCGAAAATAGCGGGTCTTTCGTTGTGTTGATAAGCTTATAGACGGGGTTAGACGTATTGGCTTTATAGGCCGCCATCACGCGAGTAGTCGTTTCGGCCAGGGTAGGGGCCGTGAGGCTGGCTTTGTAAGCCGGCGTCATCAGCTGGTCGTAAGGCGAAATCTTGGGGGCCAGCAGCTTAAAGCGCAACTTTCCAAGCAGGTCGGTGGGCTCAGTCACGGGGCGGTGCGCCTCCGGGT
>CALMOO010000821.1 GCA_937871705.1 uncultured Hymenobacter sp. | reverse complement strand
TTGAAGCGGCCGACGGTGGCACCCTATTTCTGGACGAGATAGGCGACCTGGAACTGCCACTGCAAGCCAAGCTGCTGCGAGTGCTGCAGGAGCGCTCGGTTACGCGCCTGGGCGGCACCAAGCCTGTGCCCTTTGATGTGCGCCTGGTGGTGGCTACCCACCGCGACCTCTTGGCCGAGGCCCGCGCTGGGCGCTTCCGCGAAGACCTGTACTACCGCGTGCTAGGGCTGCCCATTGCCCTACCCCCCCTGCGCGAGCGGGGCCAAGACTGCCTGCTGTTAGCCGAGTCGTTTGTGCGCAGCTTTAGTCGCCAGAACGGGCTTTCGGTGTGCGGGTTCGAAGCTGGCGCCCGTCAGCGCCTGCTTAGCTACCCTTTTCCGGGCAATGTGCGCGAGCTGAAAGCGGTAGCCGAACTGGCCGCCGTAATGGCCGAAGGCAAGCAGATACGAGCCTGCGACCTGCCCCCGCTGCTCGTAGACGCCTCGCGCCCGGGCGCTGCCTCATCGGCCGCGGCCGCCGCACCAAGACCAGACACAGCGCCGGCCTCCGGCAAAGACACTTGCCCCTCGCTACGCGAGCAGACATTGGCCATCATGCAGCATACTCTGCTGACTACCCGCGGCGATGTAGTGGCCACAGCCAGCCGCTTGCGCATCGGCCGCTCTACCCTTTATCGACTCATTCAGAGTGGCCACCTGCGGCTACCGCAGGCTTAACCGTAGATGGCTGCTATAAATGCCCGAATTTTATAGCAACCTGGGGTGGCATTCAGGGGTTAAAGCTGCGGAACCGGCCACCAGTGCGCTAGTCAACCCTTCATCTCTTTCTTATCTAAACTTATGTGGTACTTACTTCTTGGCCTCATCGCGGCTACCGTTATCATGGCGCTGGCCACTGTCCGCCGCGTAGAATCGCTGCTGACGCCCTCGCCCGTAGCAGCTAAATAAGCTTTTTCTTTGCTTAGCTACCAACTAAAAAAGCAGCCCGTGAGGCTGCTTTTTTAGTTAATTTATAGCGGAAAGTTCTAGAGTTTGCGTTGCCAGGATTAGGCTTTTACCGAATAATCAGTTTACAAAGCTGGCTGGTGTTGTCTGCTTCCAGCTTCACATAATACAAACCGTTAGCTAACTTGCTTAAATCTAAGGTTTTGGTGGCCCGGTCGGTTAGTTCCGTGAGGGTTTCACGGTACATAACGGTACCAATTACATTGAGCACGCTAACCTCGACCTTACGGTTTTCGAAACCATTGATAGTCAGATGAACAATGCCCGTACTTGGGTTGGGGTAAACAAGTAGCGTCCGCTCATCGTTGGTAAGGCGGGCAACGGTTTGGTAGTGCACCGGGGGCGTGGCCGCCGCGGCTGGCAACGCTAGGCTGCTACGTAGCAGCCCCAGGCAAGCCAAGAGTAAGGTAGAAAATAGTACAGGTTTTTTCATAGCTCTATAAACCAGAACAGCTTAGCAGGGTGGGCTTGAAGTTAACGGCTAGCTGAAATTTTGGTTTTACAAAAGTAGTGCTCTGTTGTGGTTAAAACTAAGCCCTTTTCCTATATAACGCCCGAAGCCGGCTGGTGCCCGGTAAAATTGTGTATTTCCCCGACGACTCTCTTCTTACTGACGCCGACGTGCTGCTCATCGGCGGCGGCCTGGCTGGCCTGGCTGGCGCCCTCGACCTGGCTGGTCGGGGGCACCAGGTAGTCGTTGTCGAGCGCAAGCACTATCCGTTTCATCGGGTGTGCGGCGAGTACGTAAGCCACGAGGTGGGGCCCTACTTGCGGCGGCTGGGCGCCGACCCTACCCCCCTCGGGCCGGCCAGCATCAGCCGGTTTCGGCTATCATCGCCGGCTGGGCGCACTCTCGATAGCCCACTCGATTTGGGAGGCTTTGGGGTGAGCCGCTACCGGCTTGACCAGTTTTTATACGAGCGGGCACTGGCGCGGGGCGTGCGGTTTGTGCTGCCGGCTACCGTGGCCGACGTGGCGTTTGATGCCGCGGCCGACCGCCACCTGGTAACGCTCGCCGACGGCCGCCAGCTTGGGGCCCGGCTGGTGCTGGGCAGCTACGGCAAGCGCAGCGCCCTAGACCGGCAGCTGGGCCGGCCGTTCTTCGCGCAGCGCTCGCCCTACCTAGGGGTGAAGCACCACCTGCGCCTACCCGGCTTTCCGCGCGACCTCATTGCGCTGCACAACTTTCGGGATGGCTACGCGGGTATTTCGGCCATTGAGGACGACAAGCTGTGCTTCTGCTACCTTACTACCCGCGCCAACTTGAAAGCCAGCGGCACCATTGCCGAGCTGGAAAGCCAGGTGCTGAGCCGCAACCCTCATTTGGCTGATATTCTGAAGAATGCGGAGCGATTGTACGCGCAGCCGGAAGTGATTAATGAGATTTCTTTTGCCGCCAAGCAGCCCGTGGAGCAGCACTTGCTGCTGCTTGGCGATGCGGCGGGCCTCATTACGCCACTCTGCGGCAATGGCATGGCTATGGCACTGCACGGCGCCGCGCTGGCGGCGCCGCTGGCCGACCAGTTTTTGCGCGGTCAACTGGCGCGCCCAGTTCTGGAGGCCAGCTACACCCGCGCCTGGCAGCGGCAGTTTGGGGCCCGGCTGCGGGTGGGGCGGGCCGTGCAGCGCCTCTTTGGCGGGCCGGTGCTGAGCGAGCTGGTGGTGGGTGGCCTGCGCCACTGGCCGGCCGCCGTGCGCGCCCTGATGCGGCAAACGCACGGCGCCGAGTTTTGAGGAGCGGAACAGAGCTCTTAATTAACCAGCAGCGCTTTACTCCGAAACCCTTCCTTGGCACGTAAGTACCCGCGTGGCTCTTACCCGCACTTGGCTTGCTGGGGCCGGTGAATGGGCGCCGGGTTCAACCCAGACAATTTAACGTTCGTACTACGCCTCAATGCCCAGCTATTTGGGTGCCATTGGCACCGCTACCCCGCCCCACCGCCTTGCCCAGCCCGTGATTGCTGATTTTATGGCGCGAGCTTTGGAGCTGGATGCAGCGGGCACTCGCAAGCTGCGCGCCCTCTACCGCGTCTCGGGCATCGAGCAGCGCTACACGGTGCTGGCCGACTATGGCCGAAGCGAGGGCGAATATGATTTTTTTCCGAACACGCCGGGGCTCGAACCCTTTCCGGGGGTAGGCCTACGCATGGCCGCTTACCGGCGCGAGGCCCTACCCCTGGCCCTGGCGGCGGCCAAGGCCAGCCTGGCCCAGGCGCCGGGCGTGGAGGCGGGCAGCATTACCCATCTCATCACGGTGAGCTGCACGGGCATGTACGCGCCAGGGCTAGATATTGACCTAGTGCAAGCCCTGGGCCTGCGCCTCGATGTGCAGCGCACGTGCGTCAACTTTATGGGCTGCTACGCGGCGGTGAATGCCCTGCGCCTGGCCGACAGCATTTGCCGGGCCGAGCCCACGGCGCGGGTGCTGGTGGTGAGCGTGGAGCTGTGCACGCTGCACTTTCAGAAAAGCCACGAGCCCGACCACTTGGTGAGCAATGCGCTGTTTGGCGATGGCGCAGCGGCCTGCCTGGTGCTGGGCCAGCCGCTGCCTGGCCCGGCCCCGTGCCTAAAGCTGGTGGCCTTTCACTGCGGCCTGGAGCCCGAAGGCACCAAGGATATGGCCTGGCACATTGGCGAGTTTGGGTTCGAGATGACGCTTTCGGGCTACGTGCCGGCCTTAGTGGAGCGCGGCATTGGCCAGCTCATTGCGGGGCTGCTGCAGCACTTGCCGGTGCAGCTGGCCGATGTGCGGCACTTCGCGCTGCACCCCGGCGGCCGTAAAATCCTGGAAGCCATTGAGAAGGCGTTGGATTTGAGCAAAGAAGACAATTGCTTTTCATACCAGGTACTGCGCGACTACGGCAACATGTCGTCGGCCACGGTGCTCTTTGTGCTGCGCGAGCTGCTGGCGGCTACTACCCCCCCCGATGCCGGTGAGCCGGTGCTAAGCTGCGCCTTCGGGCCGGGGCTCACGCTGGAAGCTATGTTGCTGGAAATCTGCTACTGAGCTTTTAGCAGTCCGGCGCCGTCTGCCACTGTGCGATGCAGGGCGGGCACCCATGCTGACTTGGCTGCACTTACAGGCTGGCTGAAACAGGACCAGCAGCTAGAAACGCGGTGCCAAAACCCCTGTTAGCAAGAAATCTGCAATCACAAATCACTCATAATCAATATTCTGATTGTGAGTATTCCGGCTTTGGCAACGTGTCTAAGTAACCGGCGGGCTTACCTCCGGCCAGCACAACTCGCGCTTGGCCGCCGTTTATTATATTTATATAGTTATCCTATAACTAGGTAATGCGCTACTTCTATCGAAACGATAGTCTGTGAGATAGCCTTGACAAGCCAGCCAGTACGGCAACGGCCTTTCGTTTCTTTACATGGGCGACCCGCGTTTCGGCCCGCCCATGTAAAGAAATGAAATGGCGCTAGCCGAAGTGCGCCTACGCATGGCCTCTACCGAGCAGCACCTACGCTTTATGAAGCAGTAGGTCGGCCGGCGCCTACCTTATTGCTTATGCGCTGGAGAAGACGGCTTGTCTAGCCCGGCACTCTTCGGAATGTGTTTGCTACCCATCGACCCACTCGTGCGGGCGGGCTTGGTGGTGGGGGTAGTCGACTGCATACTGGGCGCCTGCGGTGCATCGGCGCGGTCGCTGCCCACGTTCTTGGTGCCCGCTACCGGAGCCGTTGAGCCAGTGGTGG
>CALMOO010000820.1 GCA_937871705.1 uncultured Hymenobacter sp. | reverse complement strand
CACCTCCTGGCTCTTATCGCTGTGGGGCACGGGCATCCACAGTTCCAGCTTCTTGGTCCCGTCGGCTGCTGTGGGCACCGTAGCCCGGCACGTCAGCTGGAAAGTGCGGCTGCGCGGAGCCACAGTGGTAGTAGCCGGGGCAGCGGCCGTGAGTAGCAGCGCGGTGGCGGCAAGCAGCAAATATTTCATGAGTAGCGCGAAGCCGGTGGAAGTACTTGGCAAAGGTACGGCCTCGGACTACTGCGGGTTTAAAGCCTTAAAATGAGCGCGGTGGCAACCGGGCGCTGGCTGGCGCCCTACCCCCTGCTTTCGCCAGGCGCAGCCCGGACCTCTATTTTGCCTACGGTCACTGAGCAGGTTGCCTTGCGCCACTCACGTGCCCTGGTGCCATACTGATTTGGTGGCGCTCGCTACCACTACAACCCTCGCTGGCAGCACGACCATGCCGTGGCGCGCTTGTAAGTGCCTGAAAAGCTTAAGCATCCCGGGCTTTCACCTGATACGGGTTGCATAGTGTAATTCGTGCCAGGTGAAGGAGGTTAAAGGCGCTGCTTGCTGGAAACCAGCTGCTTTGTCAGCCACTCTACCACCACGGCATCTACCTGCTCGCGGCACTCGTCGAGGCCGTGGCGGCAACCGGTAAATAGGCGTATTTCCTTCGGCTCCTTGGCCCGGGCGTAAATGTCGCGCGAGCAAACATCGGACAGAATCTCATCGGCCGTGCCGTGCACCAGCAGCAAGGGCCGCGGGCTGACCTGCGCTACCAGGTTCGTGCCGTAGGTCTGGCTGCTCATGGCCACCACGGCCGTCACCTCGTCGCTGAGCGCGCCGGCCGAGACGACCACCGCACCCCCAAACGAATGCCCCACCAGTGCCACGCCCGCGTGGCCGAGCTGCTGCACCAAGTACTGCACGGCCAGCATCGTGTCGGCCACGCATTGCTCCAGCTCGTTGGGGTGGCGGTAGTGCAGGCGCAGCGAGGCAATGCCACGGGCAGCCAGCTGACCGGCCAGGCGCGGGTACATACCCCCGGCTGGCCCATCGAGCCCACCACCCGAGCCGCCTACCCACACCACCGCCGCCGAACCCGCCGGCGCGGGGTGTAGCCGGGCCGTAATGTCGCCCGCATTGGTGTGCAGAGTCAGGGCTTCTACGCCGTCGGTAGCGCCGTGTGAAGTGACTGATTCGAGAACGAAGGTGATGGTTTGTTTGCGGGCCACGGTGCTAATCCAGTAAAATGAAGGTGGCTGGATGTACTGCGGCAGGCCAGTTTGGTTATAGTGGAGCTATGGTAACTCTTGAGTCAGAATGAATGCTCAATCGAACTCATTATACTCAAAGGGATGCTTTTGCAGATTTACCCTAGTGCGATATGGATTGATGTCCTCTGTAGAAAACAAGGCTTGAAACAAACTTTGAGCGGCGCCCTCCGCTCCGTTGTAACCCGTTGATATGTCCTTTAATCGGTACCTCAGCATGTGATACGGAACAAACTCATACCCAGGGTATGCTCCTGCCATTGTATCTCGAATCAGATAAAACCACGGCTCGTAGATGTCAAAGGGCATTGGATACAGCACTGGCTCGAATGACACGAAATCAGCATATGCTTTCGGCTGTTCAATGGCTTCAATAAATACTTCGTCTTGCCCAAACATGGTGTAAAACTTTCCAATTAAGCTCAGATAGACCTTAAACCTGCGCTTGTAGACCATTTTACCCGCCTTCTCTCTTTTAAGCGTGAAGTTGCCTCCAAGTGAAGGCATCATGATTGTACCAAATTCGGATGGAGAAAACCGCAGTACTCCCTTGGTCTTAGCCTTCACGCTTTTAAGGTACAGCTTCCACTTCTCCTGATGAACTGGATTTTCTTTGTCGGCTAATGCCCTATCGAGTGCTGCACTGGTTCCGAAATTCCCTTCGTCTTTCTGAAAAGGATAATGAATGAGCAGCAGCTCGTGTATGCGTTGATATTGTGACTTGCTACCATCACCAAAACCTATCAGCATAGAGGATGTGAATTGAGGAATTTCAAAAATTACAGACTACCAGAGGGCTCAGCAAGATAGCGGCCGCCGCATCTTTGCGCTTATGCCCGACGCTGCTCCTCCCCTCGCCTACCTCGTTTTTGATTTCGACAGCACGTTTACCCAGGTCGAAGGCCTCGATGAATTGGCCGATATTGCCCTGCAAGGCCAGCCCGACCAGGCCGAGCGCGTGGGCCGCATCAAAGCCCTCACCGACCAGGGCATGGCCGGCGAAATCGGCTTCCAGGAGTCGCTGAGCAAGCGGCTGGCGCTGCTGGGGGCGCACCGGCGGCACCTGGCGCCGCTGGTGGCGCGGCTGCAAACCAAGGTGAGCGAGAGCATCCGCCGCAACGGCAATTTCTTCCGGCAGCACGCCGACCGCATTTACGTGGTGAGCAGCGGCTTCCGAGAGTTTATCGAGCCGGTGGTGGCTGAGTTTGGCATTGCGCCCGACCACGTGCTGGCCAATACCTTCACCTTCGACGAGGGGGGTAGCATCACGGGCTGCGACGCGGCCAACGTGCTGAGCCGCGACGGCGGCAAGATTCAGCAGCTGAAGAACTTGCAGCTCGAAGGCGACGTGTACGTGCTCGGCGACGGCTACACCGACTACCAGATTCGCGAAGCCGGCCTGGCCAACCGCTTCTACGCCTACACCGAGAATGTGGCGCGCCCCACCGTAGTGGCGCGCGCCGACGAGGTGCTGCCCACCTTCGACGAGTTTTTATACCAACTGAAACTACCCATGACGCTGAGCTACCCAAAAAACCGCATCAAGGTGCTGCTGCTCGAAAACCCCGACGCCCGCGCCACCGAGCTT
>CALMOO010000819.1:6450-16709 GCA_937871705.1 uncultured Hymenobacter sp. | reverse complement strand
CTTTTCTGCATTATGGCGACTTGGGCGAGCAGTTTCCTTCCCTCAACAAATGGGTGAATGGGGTGATGAAGCACCAGACGCAAGCTGCGGGGCTGGAGAAGTTTACCCTAGAGTCGCCCCTTGAGAAAGTTGGTAAGGCCGACAGCGTGTTTAAAAAAGGTCAGGCGCTCTTAGTACAAGTTATTAAGGAGCCGATTTCGACCAAGGGCCCGCGGGTAAGCACCGACATTTCGATGGCGGGCCGCTACTTGGTGCTAATGCCATTCACGAATAGCATTAGTGTCTCGAAAAAAATAGTAAGCAAAGCCGAGCGCGACCGGCTTAAGCGCCTTATTGCCAGTATCAAGCCCGAAGGCTTCGGCGTTATTATCCGTACCGTGGCCGAAGGCCGCGAGGTAGCCGAACTCGATAAGGATATGCAGAGCATGGTCGAGAATTGGGAAACGCTCTACGCCAATCTGCGCAAGGGCCAGCCCCGTGACAAAGTGCTTGGCGAGCTGGGCCGCACGTCTTCGATGCTGCGTGACATGCTCAATGAGTCGTTTGATTCGATTATTGTCGATACGCCGGCTCGCTTTGAGGAAATGCGCGACTACGTGCAAAAAATTGCGCCCGACCGCGCAGGGTTAGTAAAGCTGCACAATACGAAGGTCAAGGTATTTGAGCATCTCGGCATTGAGAAGCAGCTGAAAACGCTGTTTGGCAAGACGGTGAGCGTGCCGGGCGGCGGCTACCTCGTGATAGAGCACACGGAGGCGCTGCATGTTATCGACGTCAACTCGGGCTCGAAGAGCAATCAGGAGAACGACCAGGAAGCTACTGCGCTCATGATTAACCTGCTGGCAGCGAAGGAGGTAGCTCGTCAGTTGCGGCTGCGCGATATGGGCGGCATCATTGTGGTTGACTTTATCGACATGCGCGCCGCTGAGAGCCGCAAGAAGGTAGAGGATGCGGTGTACAACATCATGAAGCAGGATAAGGCCAAGTTTACTATCCTGCCGCTCACTAAGTTTGGCTTGATGCAAATAACCCGGCAGCGGGTGCGCCCAGCCGAAACCATTATCACTGGGGAGGTGTGCCCGACTTGCGGTGGCACTGGCAAGATTTCGGCCTCCATCCAGGTTACGGATGAGATTGATAACAGCATCGATGACTTGCTGCTCAACCAGAATCAGGTGGGCATTACCTTGTATGTGCATCCCTTCCTGCACGCTTACTATACCAAAGGTTTGGTAAGCCGGCAGATGAAGTGGTATTTGAAATACTATAAGTGGGTGAAAGTGATGAAAGATACTGCGCTCGGCCTCACTGACTTCCGCATTGAAGACGAGCATGGCGAAGAGATTGAACTGCACTCAGCCTCGGCCGCGATGGCCCGGGCACAAGACCGCGAGATTGTCGAAATCGCGGATTAGCGCAGATTTACAGCCATCACTAACTGCTTTAAGTTAGAGCCCGGTTCAATAAAGAAAGGCCGCCTGTTTAGGCGGCCTTTCTTTATTGGTATTGATTGTAAGTATTGCCGGAAAGCACTGTCCACAAAAACCGTGGAATCCGCGCTACTTTGTGGCTAGAACTTAAGGCCTAAATCAAGTGCAAAAACACTGTTCTTAATATTGACATCGCTGAAGCCGCGCTTCCGCTCAAAATAACGGTCAAAGTCAATTAAACCGTGGTGGTAGCTGATTCCCGCCAACAGCTTCGTACTTTGGCCAAGCTGGTATTCGGCCCCTACCCCCCCTATTAAGTTGGCATCGATAGCTAGTACGTGGCTGCCGGCTTTGGTTTGATTATTATTGTCATATGGGTCAGTATAGTACTTCTCGCCATCGATGCGTGCCTGTACTGGCACGGCCAACGAACCGCCTACCTGAAAGTAAATACGTGTATCGGGAGCTACTTCATTGGTGAAGAGCTTAACAGTGAGCGGCAACTCAAGATATTGTAGCGCTATTTTTTGCTCCACACGCACACCCGTACTTCCGCCAGCCGGGGCACTAGTCCGGTCGTTGTAGCCAATAGTTCCGCCTTTACCAGTCAGAAACAAACCTGTGTTAAAGGCGTAGTTTTCGCCAAAAAAGTAGTCCATGAAAATACCGCCGCCGAAGCTGAATTTAGCACTTTCAGATGTGAACGACGTGGCCGAAGGAGAATCAGGCCGCAAGTACGCAATAGCCGGCGACACCTTGAGGCCGATTTCGACCTGAGCAAAGGCGGCGGGAGCAATGGCCAGGGCAGCCACAGTGAGGAGTATTTTTTTCATAGAATGAAAGTTGGACGGCTATCAGGCACTTGGCGATATAGCTTGGGTTGGAAAAGTGTAATTTTGGGTAAAATTAGCTCGAACTTGAAAATATTTCCTCATACGAAAGCCCTGGCCTTAGCGATGGCCGGGCTGCTGGCGGGCTGCCGCCAAGGCACGGACACTGGCTGCCGCCCCGACCCTGCCGCCGATGCCCCTACCCCCCCGCTGCACCTAGAGCACTTGGAGCGGCCTTTTTTCCAGATTAAGAATCCGGCCGAAGGGTTGCAGTTTATGCGCTCGCATCCGGCTTTTTCGCGCTATTACTTGCAGGTGGGGCAGGCGCCTTCGGCCGAAGCGCTGGCGGGCAGCCTGGCACAATTGGCCACCAATGCTGACTTGCAGAAGCTGGCTCGCGAGACTACCACTGCTTTTGCCGACTCGGCCGCGCTGCGGCACGACTTGGGAACGATGCTTGGGCGGGTGCACTATTACTTTCCTGGGTTTAAGGCACCGCCCGTGGCAGCTACTTACGTAAGCGGGTTGCTGGGCAAGGATATCTTCGTAAATGACAGCTTATTGGTGCTGAGCCTTGACTGGTACATCGGGCCGAAGGCAACTTACCGGCCCGACCTGCCGCAGTATATGCTGCGGCGCTACCGGCCGGCCAATGTGCTGCCCACGCTGGCTACGGCCGTGGCGGGCAAGTACATTCCGCACAAGTTGGCAGCGCCTTCGGTGCTCGAAGAGATGATAAGCCAGGGCAAGCGCCTGTATTTTGCGGGCCAGGTGCTACCCTGCGCCCCCGACTCGCTGCTGATGGGCTACACGCGCAAGGAGCTGACTGGCCTTCAATTTAATGAGGCCAAGGTGTGGGGGCACTTTCTGGAAAACAACCTACTGTACTCCAATACGCCGTTTCTCATTCAAAAATACGTGGCTGAGCGGCCCAATGTGCCCGAAATAGATGCGACTTGCCCCGGCCGGGTTGGGCAGTGGATAGGCTTGCAGATTATTCGCAAGTACATGGCCGAGCATCCCGACGTGACGCTGGCCAAGCTCATGGCCGAGCCCAATGCCCAGCGCATTCTGAGCGACTCGCATTACAGGCCGAAGAAAAGCTAGTTAGCAGCTGTCATGGCAAGCAGCGCTAAGCCATGACAAACAACTCTCCACTCTTAAGTCTTCCCTCATTTGCACATCGCGGTTTTCAGCCAGTACCATACCAGCCCCGACTGCCCGGCTACCAGCCGGCACTACACGCTCCTGGCTGAGCTGGCAAAGCACCACCGCGTGACGCTGCTGACTACCCCCGCTTGGCGCACCCAGCAGCTCACGCACGAGTTTCCGTGGGTGCCACCAGGTGTGGAGTTGTGCGAAGCAGCTATCCCGTATGAGAACAAAATGGGGCCGGCGCGGCGGGCTTTGGCTTTTGCCCAGTATGCAGCGTGGGCTATGCGGGCTGGGCGCCACATAGCGCGGCCCGATGTGATATGGGGCATTAGCACGCCGCTAACGGCGGCCTGGGCAGCAGCGCGGGTGGCGCGCGGCTGGCGCGTGCCGTGGGTGTTTGAAGTGCAGGACTTGTGGCCGTCGTTTCCGGTGGCGATGGGAGTAGTACCCGGCAAGCTGCTTCAACAGCAACTCTTTAGGTTGGAAAAGCGCTTATACGAGAGTGCCGCTCACATCGTGCCGCTCTCGCCCGATATGAGCCGTTACATAGCGGGGCTTGGCATTTCGGCCAGTAAAATCACTACCCTCCTCAACGGTACTGACCTCGACCTGGCTGCCCGTGCTACCCCTGCCGCCGTGGCCGAACTGCGCCGAGCGCACGGCCTGGAAGGCCAGCAGGTGGTGCTGTACGCTGGCACCTTCGGCCGGGCCAATGACATGCCGACTGTGGTAGCCGCTGCTGAGGCGCTGGTAGCAGCCGAGCCGGCGGTGACGTTCTTATTTCTGGGGCATGGCTACTACGCGCCGTTGGTGGAGGCAGCAGCGGCGCGGTGGCCGGGGCGCATCAGGCTGGTGGGTGGGCAGCCACGCCACGCGGTATTCAGCTGGTTTGCGCTGGCTGAGATAGCCTTGGTGTCGTTTCTAAACCTGCCGGTGCTGGACACCAACTCGCCGGCTAAGCTCTACGACGCCCTGGCGGTGGGCACACCAGTAATCGTTACCAACCAAGGCTGGACAAAGGCGCTGGTCGAGCAGCACGGCTGTGGCTGGTATGCTCCGGCAGGCCAAGCTGAAGCGCTGGCCGCCCAGCTGCGGGTAGTGCTGGCCGACCCAGCAGGCCGGGCCGCTGCCGGGCGGCGTGGCCAAGCCCTGGCACAAGCCGAGTTTAACCGGCTAGCAATAGCCAGGCAAATGCAAGAGATATTGGAGCAAACGGCAAAAAAATTGTTTTATAGCTCAGTCATATAAAAGCCTGGCTACAAGTACTTGTAGCCAGGCTTTTATATAATGGAAACCTTATAGCTGGACGCTAAATACTAGGATTTAGGCTTGATTTTGGTCTTCTTAGCGTTGCTTTTCACTTTTGCTCCGGCGGGCACTACGGTAGTAGGCGTAGCAGTGGTAGTTGTTGACTCTATTGTGGTCGAGGCTGGAGCGGTCGCGTCGGTTGTGGTAGCCGGCGTGGTAGTAGTTTGCTTAGTCGTGGTGGTGCTAGTGCCGGTTTGGGCGCTGGCCGAATAGGCACTTGTTGCAAGTAAGACGGTGAGAACGAGCAGCTTTTTCATCGGAATATGATTTTCGGTGAATAAGTTATAAGCCAGTAATAAACTGACTTTAGCGGGAATCCGCTTGTCCTTCAACGCGATGCTTCACACAAGGTTACGTTTGGAAAATCAGGTCTGGGAAGAAGGTGATGCTCAAACTCATAAGGTTTGGAAGCAGCAAACGGGTATGCGCTTTGAGTTAGAAACATCATCCTTGTCGCCTACCCCTACCACGTCGCGGCGGGGGTAGTTACAGTTTGCTTTAACGTTTTCATGAGTTCGCCCAATGATTCGTCCAACATTGTTTTGAGCCGAGTTGCCGTTTCGGGGTCCATAGTAGACTGTATTTCGGCCAAACTTCCACCTGGGGCACTGTGGCGACTGCTTGCTGCTCGGGTTGCGTGGCTTGCTGCCAGCCAAAAGGCAATGTCCTGGCCTGCATACTGGCCCCCGTGGAACTCTTGCACCGTGCCGAAGTCGGAAAATTCTATACGATAGCGGCCCGGGCGCGCTTCCACCCGAAAGCGAAATCAGAACAACATCGTCTTAGCTACTTTGCCATTAGCTCGGCGCACTGTGCCACGAGTAAAGCCGCTCCCTATCAGCAAGTGGCGGGCCGGGGCGTCGAATTGTACTACCTGGTGAACATCATCAAACGTCAGCGCCACCCACTCGCGCACGCGGGCATACAAGTCGTCGGCCGAAGCACCGGGCACGGGCACCACCTGCTGGTAGGCAGCAGCGTGTGCCAGGCTATCGGGATGGGTAGTTTGCGCGTGGGCCACCGGCATCAGGCCTAGCCATAGTATTCCCAAAAATACAAGGCATTTCATCGGGCTAAAGTAAGCGCAAGCGCCACAGTAGCCCAATAAGCCTACGAAATCGGCACTTTTCGCAGAATACTCTCAATCAGGTCGTGGGTGCGAATGCCATCAGCTTCGGCCTCGTAAGTCATCAGGATGCGGTGGTTTAGCACGTCCTGGGCCACGTCCTTGATGTCTTCGGGTAGCACGTAGTCACGGTCGTCGAGGTAGGCCACTGCGCGAGCGGCGCGATGCAGCGCGATACTGGCCCGCGGGCTGGCACCAAACTGCACGGCCTGCGCAAACTCGGGCAGGTCGTAATCGGCCGGGCGGCGAGTCGCAAATACCAGCTCAATCAGGTACTTTTCGAGCGTGTCGGAAATCGTGACCTGGTTTATTTGGTCGCGAATGCCGAAAATGTCTGCTTTGGTGAGCACGGGCTGCACGTCGCTTTGAAACCCCAGGTTAGCCATGCGGCGCATCACTTCCAGCTCGTCGGCTTTTTTGAGGTAGTCGACGTGCACTTTCAGCATGAAGCGGTCGACCTGCGCCTCGGGGAGGGGGTAGGTACCCTCTTGCTCAACAGGGTTTTGAGTGGCCAGGACTAGAAAAGGGCGGTCGAGGATGTAGGTGGTTTCGCCGATAGTAACTTGGCCTTCCTGCATGGCTTCGAGCAAGGCACTCTGCACTTTGGCCGGCGAGCGATTGATTTCGTCGGCCAGCACGAGGTTGGCGAAGATAGGCCCCTTTTTTACTTCAAAAACCGATTGATTTTGGTTGTAAATCATGGTTCCTACCAGGTCGGAGGGGAGTAGGTCGGGGGTAAACTGCACGCGCTGAAAGTGCAGGTGCAGCACCTGCGCCAGGGTCGAAACCGTGAGAGTTTTGGCCAAGCCGGGCACCCCTTCCAGTAAGATATGCCCGCCCGTGAAAACGCCAATGAGCAGGCGCCCGACCAAGGTGCGCTGGCCCACCACTACTTTTTCCATTTCGGCGAAAGCCTGGCGAATGAGGGGGCGATAGTTGGGAACGGAAGTAGGCTGCATAAGGGCAAAGTAACGGTGAGCAATTGGCTTCCGAGCCGTGAAATAGGCCTCACTAGCCGAAATCGGAGAAAGTAGGCGCCGCTTAACAAGTTAGCAGGATACTTGGTGAGGCACGTTCGCCAAAAACTTGCCCAACCCCAATCCTACTTATTTCGTTTGCGAAGAACATAATTCTGTTCAAACCTGCGTTTGCCTAGCAGCGCCTAGCCTTTTTTCTGCCCGTGTCTCTCTACTTACGCCGCTTTTTATATGTCGTATTCGGGCTGATTGCCCTGGTGCTACTGCTAGTGCTGGGCGTAGTCGTAGCCTTGCAATTTGATGGTACCCAAGACTTTGTGGCGCACCGAGCCGAGAGCTACCTGCGCGGTAAGCTGGGCACGGAGGTGCGAATCGGCAAGTTTCGCACCGATTTTCGGCACGCCATCAACTTCGACGACGTGTACTTGGCCGACCAGCAGCGCGACACGCTGCTTTCGGTGGGGCACTTGGGCGTGAGCCTCGATATTTTCGCGCTGCTGCACAAGCAGGTGAACGTGAAGGACGTAGAGCTGAATAATGGCCGCGTGCGCCTGACTCGCACTGAGCCCGACAGCGTTAATAACTACGATTTTATTGTCAAAGCCTTTTCCGACCCCACGGCGCCGGTCGACACAACCAGCTCGGGGCTGAAATACGACATTGGGCGAGTGCACTTGACCAATATTCTTTTTACGCAGAATGACCAGGTGGCGGGCTCCGACCTGCGCGCCAAGCTGGGCGAGCTGCTGGTGACGATGGACGAGGTAGATGTGGATAACTCTATCTATAAGGTGGATAACGCCAGCCTGCGCCATGCAGCCATTAAGATGGCGCAATCCAAAACTGCGCCCGAGGTAGCTAGTACCGAGCCTACGAAGCCTCTGAGCTTGACGTTTGGCCTGAACAAGGCGACGCTGGAAGACGTGGGCTTTACTTATAAGAACGACCCGGCGGCGCAGTACATCAACACCCAGATTGGGCTGGCTGACGTCACGGCCAAGAACATCGACCTGGCCCGTGAGCGCATTGACCTGAATAAGCTAACGCTGAAAAACACCACCTTTGCTTACGCCCAAAACCAGAACGTGCCGGTGGCACAGCGCGTAATAAACCCGGCTGAGGCCGTGCGAAAAGTAGACGAAGCTGCCGACAAAGCCAGCGCCGCGCCGCTGAAGTGGCGCGTGACGCTGGCGCAATCTGACATCAGCCAGGTGGCGGTGAACTTTGATAACTTTAATGACCCTAAGCTAAAAACCCGCTACTCAGCGCTGGACTACAGCCACTTGCACTTTACGGACTTGGTGCTGAATACGCGCGACCTGACGTTTACGGAAAATCGCACCACGGTGCAACTCGATGACTTGGCCGGCAAGGACCAAAGCGGCTTTGAAATAAACTCGGCGCGGGCTAGGGTGGAGTACGACTCGGTGCAGATTGGGCTGGATAGCTTGGACCTTGTGACGCCGCACTCGCACATTCGGCGCAGCCTGGGAATGCGTTTTAAAAGCCTGGGCGCCATTGCCGACGACCTGCCCAACCTGGGCTTGAGCGGCGACTTGCGCGAGACTCGGCTGGGCTTCCGCGATATTCTGTACCTAGTGCCAAGTTTGGCCACTACCCCCCCTTTCACGAGCGGGCCCAACCAATCGGTGCTGGTGAGTGGGCTGGTGAGCGGCCGGCTGGGCGACCTGACCGTGCGTAATCTTGACGCGGTGGGCTTGCGCAACACGGTGGTGCAGGCCCGGCGGGCGCACATTGTGGGCCTGCCCAACGTGGACCAGCGCTTGTATACCGACCTTGATATTCAGCGCTTCAGCACCACGCAGGCCGACTTGCTGAGCGTGCTGCCCAAAGGCACGCTGCCCGCTAACATTTCCCTACCCCCCTCGCTGGCCTTGAGCGGCACCTTCCGGGGGCGGCCCACGACGTTGCAGTTTGACACTAATTTGAAGCTACGCTCGACGTATGGCGATGTGGCGTTTTCGGGCAACCTGGGGGCGGCGCAGGCGGCGGGTCGGCAGCCGCTGGTGGGCACGTTTGCGGTACAGAACCTTAATGCGGGCAAGCTGCTGAAAAACCCATCGATAGGTACTATCACAGGTTCGGGACGCATTAACGCGACGGGTAACCTACAAGACCCCAGCACCTTGATTGGTCGCGTGACGGCCAATGTGCAGCACGCCACCTACAACGGCTACACTTACCGCGGCGTGGCGGCGGCCGTAGACCTCGACCGCAACAAGTACACCATAGCGGCCAGCAGTAAGACTGACCCTAACCTCGACTTCGATGCCAAGGCAGTGGTGAACCTGCGCGACGCCCGCAACCCGAGCTACGAGGTAGCTTCGCTAAACGTGCGCGGCGCCGACCTTACGAAGCTGGGCTTCTATTCTGGTGGCGACCTGCGGGTGCAGGGCAACCTGGTGGCCAACCTGCGCGGGGCCGATGCCAACTCGCTCAACGGCACGTTTAGCGGCAATAATATCGTGATTGTGAACAACAATCAACCGTTTCCCATTGATTCGCTGAGCGGCAACATTGTGCAGACGGCGGGCCGCACGGCGCTCAATTTCAACTCTAACATCGCGGATGTCCGGCTGGACGGCAACGTGCACCTGGGTGACATTGCCACCGAGCTGCAGCGGCATATCGACCGCTATTTTCACCTGGCGGGCGTTAAGCCGTTTACCAATGCCAGCGGCAACCAGCAGTTTACGTACTCGCTGCGCGTGAAAAATACCCGGCTGCTGCGGCGGCTGGTGCCGGGGCTGCGGCGCCTCTCGCCCTTCACGTTGGCTGGCGACTACAGCCGCGCGGCTGCTCGCCTCACGGCCCAAACCAGCATCCCGCTAATACGCTACCAGAATTACCGCATCGACTCGCTGCGGCTCGATGTGAACTCCGACCCGCGCAAGCTGGACTACGCCGTGCGGCTGGCCCAGGCAGCGCAGGACACTTCTATCAAGCTGCGCCGGCCTAGCATCGTGGGCAATATCGCGGATAACAAGGTTAACATGCGGGCCGCCATTCTGGGCGATTCGACTAACAAGGAGCGGCTGGCCTTGGCTGGCGCGCTGCAAGTGCTGAGCCAGGGCCGGGGCAATGCCTACCAATTTGTGGCCGCCAATGAGCAGATACTCAACTATGACACCTGGACGGCCGGCACTGGCAACTACGTGCGCTACAATGCCGATGGCACCATTGTGGCCAATGCGCTGCGACTCAGCAACGGCAGTTCGGCGCTGGTGGTGCAGAGCCAGAATCCGGCCGTGAACACCTCGCCGCTGGCCGTGCGCTTCGAGCAGTTCAACCTGCAAGTGGTTGGTAAAGCCATCGGGCAAGGCGACTCGACGCTCGGCGGCGTGCTAAACGGCGAAGCCGTGGCGCGCAACCTGGGCACCAAGAAGCAAGCCTTCACGGCTGATTTGACCAT
>CALMOO010000819.1:0-6440 GCA_937871705.1 uncultured Hymenobacter sp. | reverse complement strand
AAGACCTGCTGTACAGCAAAACCGTGCTTGGCGATGTGGCCCTGCAAGCCAGCAACCCGGTGCCCGACCGCTACGACGTGAATGCGCGCCTGACGGGCGGGGGCGGCAACGACGTGACCTTGCACGGTGCCTACCGCACGACGGGCGCTACCCCCCTCGATTTTATTGTGGACGTAGCACGCCTGAATGTGAAGACAGCCGAGCCGTTCTCGGCGGGGCAGATAAGCCGGGGCACGGGCTACGCCAGTGGGCAGTTGACGGTGCGCGGCACGACGAGCGCGCCAGAGGTGCGCGGGCAAGTTACCACCTCCAGCGATGCCGGGTTTGTGGTGCCGCAGCTAGGGTCGCCGTTCCGGCTGCCAGGCCAGCAGGTAGTGTTTGACGAGAAAGGCTTGGCTTTTAACAACTTCACGGTGCTCGATTCGGCGGGTAATAAGGCGGTGGCTAATGGCTACCTCTTGACGACTAATCTGATTGACTACACCTTCGACTTGCACGCGACGACTGATAAATTTTTGGCGGTGAAGAGCACGCGCAAGAACAACCAGCTCTACTACGGCCGGCTGGTGGTGGATTCGGACACGCGCCTGACCGGGCCGCTCACGCTCATTAAGATTGATACCCGCGCCACGGTGGACGACGGCTCGGACTTGACGGTAGAGAACCCAGCCTCCGACCCTTCGGTGGTAGCGCGCGAAGGCATTGTGCAGTTTGTGAACAAGAAAACGCGGCTGCACCGGATGCTGACCAAGCAAGTACCCGCCGACACAGCCAGCACCGGCGCCATCGGTTACGACGTCACGGCGCAGATTACTATTAACGAGAAGACGCCCTTTACCTTCATCGTGGACCCGGTGAGCGGCGACAACCTGCGCGTGCGGGCGGCGGGCACCATCACAACCAACATTGACCCGGCCGGCAACATCACGCTTAATGGCCGCCTCGACGTGCGCCAGGGCAAGTACAAGCTCTCGCTCTATGGCCTGGTGACACGCGAGTTTATCATTGCCCGCGGCTCATCAATAGCCTGGAGCGGCGACCCGTACAATGCCGACCTCAACATCACAGCTATCTACAAGGTGAAGGCCGTGCCAGCCGACCTGCTGGCCGCGCAGGGTTCCGATGCAAGTGGAGATGTGGCCCGCAATGCCATCCCTTTCAATGTACTGCTGAAAGTGACGGACCAGCTAAGCAAGCCTACCATTGGTTTCGACATTACGCAGCCAACTAACACGGGTAGCACCTCGGGCGCAGTAGGGTCGCAAGTAGATGCCGTGCTGGCCAACCTGCGCCAGCCCAACCAGACTTCAGAGCTAAGCAAGCAAGTTTTCTCATTGCTGGTGCTAGGCCGCTTTATTCAGCAAAACCCCTTCCAGTCGGCGGCGGGCGAGGGCATTGTGGCCAGCCAGCTGCGCGGTTCGGTGAGCCAGGTGCTCACCGACCAGCTTCAGAACCTGACTGGTAAGTATCTGGCGGGCATGGGCCTCGACTTGGGCGTGACCAACCAGGCCGACTACACCACGGGTAGCGGCTCGCGCACCGACCTGAACGTGGCCGTGCGCCGGCAGTTGCTCAATAACCGCCTCACGGTGCGCCTTGGTACTGACGTGCCACTGAGCGGCGGCAATCAAAGCTCGCAGACCGGCAACGTCAGCAACTTTGCCGGCGACCTGAGCCTGGAGTATACTCTGCTGGCCGATGGCCGCCTGCGTCTGCGCGCCTTCCGCCAGAATGCTTATGAGGACATTGATGGGCAGATAGTGCGCACGGGCGCGGCACTGGTGTTTCAGCGCGACTACAATAACTTCAAGGACCTGTTTGCTAAGGTGAGCCGCGCTGACAAGCGCCAGAACCGCGACATCCGCAAGCAAGACAAGCTGGACAAGGACGAGCAGAAGCGCCGCGAGCAGCTGCAAGCCGACTCGGCCGCCGCCACGCATACTACCACCACGATGCGCCGTGACACTACCAAGCGCACGGCTACTAATTAAGGTTTTTGATTCACTTGCCTGCACGGGGAACCAGCAAGGTCGTTTGTCAATGAACAGTTACCCAGTTTAGAATGAAGTACCTATTCCCGTCTGGCTCGCCTTTGGCGAGCCAGGAAAAACCTTCTTTACCCCTACCCCCTACCCCCCTCGTTAGCCGCTTTGGCCTGGCAGCGGCCTTGCTGCTGGGGCTGCTGAGCTCGTGCACGGGCCTGCGCTACGTGCCCGAGGGCCAAAAGCTTTATACGGGCAGCAAGGTTACCATTAAAGCGCCCGAGAAGCTGCGCAACCAATCGGCGGTGCAGGCCGAGCTGGAAGCGTTGGTTCGGCCCAAGCCCAACTTTTCTTTCTTAGGGCGCCGACCCAAGCTGTTTTTCTGGCACTTGGGGGTAGGCAAAAGCAAGGGTATCGGGCATTTTCTGGCCGATAAGCTGGGCGAAGCGCCCGTGCTCATAACCCAGGCTCAGCCCACCGCCACCCAAAAGCTGATGGTGAACCGGCTGCAAAACCGCGGCTATTTCCAGGCGGAGGTGAGCGGCGAAATAGTGCAGCAGGAAAAAACTGCGCAGGTAAATTATACTGCTACCCCGAGGCAGCAGTACACGATTCAGGAAATTCACTTTCCCGAGCGCGACACGCTCATCGACGCGGCTATCAGGGCTACTCAGCCGGGCACCCTGCTCAAAGTGGGCGACCCGTACGACCTCGACGTGTTTACCCGGGAGCGCGTGCGCATTGACTTTGCCTTGAAGAACCAGGGATATTACTACTTCAATCCTAACTACTTACTTTTTCAAGTAGACAGTACGCTCAAGGGCAAAGTCAACGTCTATTACAAAGTGGTGCCGAAGTCGCCGCAGAAGGCGCTGCGCCCTTACTTCCTTAAGAATGTGCGCCTGAACGTGAACTACGTGCTCACCGACACCACGCGGCGCAAGCCTATTATTTACCACAAGTATCTGTATTATCCTGATGAGCAGCTGTTTCGGGCCAGCGCCATCACGCGGGCCGTGTTTCTGACGCCGGACAGCCTATTTCGGCAGCGCCGCCGCGACCAGACGCTTTCGCGCCTGATGAGCCTGGGCACGTTCCGCTTCGTTGAAATTCGGTTTAAGCCCTCGATAGCCGGCGACTCGGCCGGCCGCGGGCGCCTCGATACGGATATTCTGATGACGGAGCTACGCAAGAAAAGCCTGCGGGCCGAGCTGCAGCTCATTAGCAAGAGCAACGGCTTTACAGGCCCAGGCCTCACGGTGTCGTACCGCAACCGCTCGGCCCTGCGTGGCGCCGAACAGTTGATTATCAATGGAGTAGCTTCGACCGAAACGTCGACCCGCGCGCCCGCTGGGGCTGAGAGCCGCAATAATACCGGCCTTATCTCCAATGAATTCGGTATCAATGCCCAGCTGATTGTGCCGCGCCTCATTGTGCCGGAGCTGCCGTTTCTGAATCCGCGCCTGGTCAATTCCGACTTTCAGCCGCGCACCAACTTCGGGCTGGGTATTCGCAACGTCACGCGTTCGGGCTACTTCAGCACCACTACCTACTCGGCCAACTATGGCTATAGCTGGAAGACCAAAGTCACGAACGAGCAGGAGTTTCGGCCCATCGACGTGTCGTACAACGCTGTTTCAACTGATACGGCTTTCGATGCGGTGCTGGCTGCCCGGCCATTTTTGCGGCAGGCGTACAGGTCGCAGTTCATCTTGGGCAGCTCTTACCGCTACACCTTCGACCAGCAGGTGCTGGAGCAGCGCCGCCAGCAGATTTTCTTCCAGGGTATGGTGGAAGTCAGCGGCAACGTGGCCAACGCTATCAGTGGCCTCACGCTGGGCAGCAAAGGCGAAAACCAACATTACTCCATTGCCGGCCAGCAGTTTGCGCAGTACAGCAAGCTCGACCTGGAACTGCGCGAGTACTACCGCATCAGCGACGACCAGAAGTCGGGTAACCGCATTGTGGGCCGCTTGCAGATAGGGGTAGGCTTGCCCTACGGCAACTCGGCGGGCGGCTCGCTGCCCTACGTGCGCCAGTACGGCATTGGCGGCCCCAACTCTATCCGCGCCTTTGCGGCGCGCCAGATTGGGCCGGGTTCCTACAAAGCCACCGGCACTGATATCGTGAACAGCTACTACGACCAGGTGGGCGACATCCGGCTGGAAGGCAACGTGGAGTACCGGCAGGATTTATTTCCCTACGTGAAAGGCGCCGTGTTTGTGGATGCGGGCAATATCTGGCTCGTCAACAACGACCCCAGCCGGCCCGGCGGGCAGTTCGTAGCCAGCCAGTTTCTAAACCAACTGGCCGTAGGCGCGGGGGTAGGGTTGCGCATCGATGTGCAGTTTTTCGTGATTCGCTTCGACTACGCCGTGCCGGTGCGGGCCAACTACGGCACGCCCGACGACACCTCGGGCCGCCTGAATTTGGCTATTGGGTATCCATTTTAGGATAGTTGCTTGGCGGCTACGCTTGGTTGGGAAGGGTTTGCAGCGTGAGTTGCGAACCCTTTTCGCTGGCTGATGCGCCCGGTTTCCTACCCCCGGCGTGGCGATAAGGCGGCCTCTTGCTAGTTTGCAGCTTATTCGTCTTATAATTCTTCTCGCTTTCGTCCTGCCATGTCCAACTTTCGCTTTCTGCTTAGTGCGAGCCTACTAGCCCTAGCAGCTTGCGCGGGCAGCCGCTCTGCCCCGCCGGCCACTGCCGCCTCCCCAGGTGCGGCCCCTACCGCTACACCCGACCCGAAGGGGGTAGGGCTCGATATGGCCGACCTCGACCGCACGGCGTCGCCGTGCGATGATTTTTACGAGTTTTCGGGGGGCAATTGGCTTAAGAGCAACCCTATACCTAGCTACGCTACCAGCTGGGGCCCGCGCAACCTGCTGGGCCTGCGCACCCAAGCCACGCTAAAGCAGATACTGGAAGAAGCCGCTGCCAACCGCAATGCCGCGCCCGGCTCGAATGCCCAGAAAGTGGGTGACTTCTACGCCGCAGCCATGGACACGGTGGCCATCGAAAAAGCCGGCCTCATGCCACTCAAGCCGGAGCTGGCCCGCATTGCGGCCCTTAAAACCCGCGCCGAGCTGCCCGCCCTCGTGGCCCACGAGCAGGAGCTGGGCACTGGCGCGTTCTTTCGGAGCGGCGTGCAAGTCGATGAGAAGAACACGACGCGCTACGTGGTGAGCTTCGAGCAGGGCGGCCTGACGATGGGTGACCGCGATTATTACCTGAAAGACGACGCGCGCTCGCAGAAGGTACGCGCTGCTTACCAGGCGTATATGCAGCAGGTATTTGGCCTGCTGGGCGATAACGCGGCCACTGCCCAGCGCAACGCTGCTACCATCGAGCGCCTCGAAAAGCGGCTGGCGCAGGCGTCGCGCACCCGCGTGGAGCTGCGCGACCCGCAAGCCAATTACAACCAGATGGCCCTGCCAGCTGCGACCCTGCGCTACCCCGCCTTGCAAGTGCCCAAGCTGCTGGGCGACATGCAGCTAGGCAAAGCGCAGGAGCTTATTGTAGGCCAGCCCGCGTTTTTTGACGAAGTGAACACGGTGCTGAAAAGCGAGTCGCTCGCCGATTTGCAGACGTACATGCGCTGGCACTTGGTGCGCTCGATGGCGGGCACGCTCCCCGATGCTTACGTGGAGGCGACCTTCCGCTACAACCAGGCACTAACTGGTGCCAAGCAGCAAACCACCCGCTGGAAACGCGTGCAGGCTGCTACCGATGCCACGCTGGGCGAGGCGTTTGGGCAGTTGTACGTCGATAAAGCCTTTCCGCCTGAAGCCAAGCGTAAGGCCCTCGAAATGCTAGGCAACATTAAAGCCAGCCTGGCCGAGCATATCCAGACTAATACCTGGATGAGCGCGCCCACCAAGTCCGAGGCGCTGAAAAAGCTAAATGCGCTACGCGTGAAAATCGGCTACCCCGACAAGTGGAAGGACTACTCGGCCTTGAAAATCAGCCGCACTTCCTACGCCCAAAACGTGCTGGCCGCCCGCCTCTGGGAAAGCCGCCGCGAGGCCGCCAAGTTCGGCGGGCCCGTTGACCACGGCGAGTGGAGCATGACGCCGCCGACTATCAACGCTTATTACAACCCGCCGCTGAACGAGATTGTGTTTCCGGCCGGCTACTTGCAGCCGCCGTTCTTCGACCCCAACGCCGACGACGCCGTGAACTACGGCGCCATCGGCGGCGTGATGGGCCACGAAATGACGCACGGCTTTGACGACCAGGGCCGGCAGTACGATGCCGCCGGTAACCTGCGCGACTGGTGGACGCCGCAGGACGCGGCCGAGTTTACGAAGCGCGCCAACGTGGTGGGCCGCCAGTACGATGCCTTCTCGCCGCTCGACTCGGTGCACGTGAATGGCAAGCTTACGATGGGCGAAAACCTGGCCGACTTTGCGGGCCTCACCATCGTGCACGGCGCGCTCGAAAAGCAGCTGCAGCAGC
>CALMOO010000818.1:964-12020 GCA_937871705.1 uncultured Hymenobacter sp. | reverse complement strand
GTGTCGTTTCCTACCCCCCCCTTCGGCTCCTGCTCACCGCTAGCCTCCTCATCGGCTACCAACTTATCGAGCAGACGCAGGCCATTCATAAGCTTGCGGTAGCCTTTGCGGGCGGCTTGCAGCGCGTCGTCGCTCAGGTCGATGGGCGAGCGGTAATGCGCTTGCAGGAAGAAGAAGCGCAGCGTCATGGGCGAATATGATTGCGATAAGGCGCTAGTATTGCCGGCAAACATCTGGGGCAGCGTGATGAAGTTACCCAACGACTTGCTCATCTTCTGACCATTGACGGTCAGCATGTTATTATGCAGCCAGAAGCGCGCGCCGGTGCTGGGCGAGTCGGAGGCTTCGCACTGCGCAATCTCGCACTCGTGGTGCGGAAACATCAGGTCGAGGCCGCCGCCGTGAATGTCGAACTCGGCGCCCAGGTACTTGCGGCTCATGGCCGAGCACTCGAGGTGCCAGCCGGGAAAGCCTTCGCTCCACGGCGACGGCCAGCGCATGATGTGCTGCGGGGCGGCTTTTTTCCAGAGCGCGAAGTCGGCGGGCGAGCGTTTTTCTTCCTGGCCAGCCAGTTCGTTGCGGGTGCCAGCCAGCAGCTCATCTACCACCCGGCCCGAAAGGCGGCCATAGTTCAGGCCCTCAGCATTGTACTTGGGCACGTCAAAATACACCGAGCCGTTGGCCTCATAGGCCAGGCCGCGGCCCAGAATCTCCTCAATCAGGGCAATCTGCTCGGTGATGTGGCCGCTGGCCTGTGGCTCAATATCGGGGGGTAGGCAGCCGAGCGCGGCCATAGCTTGGCGGTAGCTATTGGTGTAGTGCTGCGCTACTTGCATGGGCTCCAGCTGCTTGGCGCGGGCGGCTTTGGCCATTTTATCCTCGCCGGTGTCGGAGTCGCTTTCGAGGTGGCCCACGTCGGTGATGTTGCGCACGTAGCGCACCTGGTAGCCCAGGTAGCGCAGGTAGCGTGTCAGTACATCAAACACAATGGGGCCGCGTGCATTGCCCAGGTGCGCGTCGTTATAAACCGTAGGCCCGCAGAGGTACAGGCCCACCATCGGTGGGAGCACGGGCTCAAACAATTCCTTTTTTCGGGTAAGCGTATTATACAGCGTCAGCGACATGAGAAGTAGTTAGCAATGAGCAATTAATAACGAGTAATTGCTTCTGGGGCTACGAAAGCCAGCTTTTAAAGAAATAGAGAAGGGTAGTACCCAACGGCCAAGCCGGAGCAAAGTTCAACAGGAATGAGGATGTGTACTGCTAACCTCCACCCACAGATGAAAATTGCTCATTGTTGCTTGCCCCTGGTTAACTGGTAAAGACCCTCCACCGGGAAGTGGTCAGAATACGGAATTTCGGCGTGAATGCGACAAGCCAGCACCTGCCACTGCGGGCCGGCAAACTGCTGGTCGATGCGCAGCAGGGGGGGTAGGCGGCCGTGGTAGGTGTTGCCGGGGCCAAAGCCCACGGTAGCCCAGGCATTTTGCAACTCACTGTTTAGCTGCGAGTAGCTATAGGAATACGGCAGGTCGTTCAGGTCGCCGGCCAGCAGCACGGGGTAGGGCGAGCGGCGAATGTGCGCCACCAGCGTATCGGCTTGCCAGGCGCGGGCGGCGGCCCCGCGCACAAAGCGCCGCAGCAGCCCCCTACCCTTGCTTTCGAGGCCCACCCGCGACGAGCCGGCCGCCACTAGGTCGCCTTCGTCGAGACTCATGCTTTGCAAGTGCGTGTTAAACACCCGGACGGTATCGCCGCGGCCCGGCCCGGCTACGTCGACCCACATAGCGTGGTTCTGGCTGAGGCGCCCAAATGAGATTTCGCCCCGCCCTACTATGGGCAGCCGCGAAAAAATGGCTATTCCAAACTGGGCGCCCATGCCGTTGGTCAAGCTCTTAGATACAAATGCCTGCCGCCCGCTACCAGCTCCTACCTTGTCGGCCACCCGGAACAAGCTGCCATCGGGTGAGTGGGTGCCCGCCGGCTCCTGGTAGAATTCCTGGATGCAGAGCACATCGGCCGGGCTATTGGCTAGCCAGCCAATAAACTTGGCGGGTGCCTCGGGGTCGGGCTTGCGCAGGTGAGCATACACGTTGAAGATGCGCACATTAGCCGATAACAGGCGAATGGCGCGGGGCGCCAGCGGGTCCTCTTTGCTACTTAGTGACCCTGCCAGCTGGGACTTCAACCCAAGCCAGTGCAGCGGCAGCCCGCGTTGCACCTGCGGCCAAGCTAGCGCTAGGGCTACCAGCGGCAGCAACGCCGCCTGCCAGCGGCGCCGCAACAGCCAATAGAGCACCAACGCGGCCAGCAGCGCCAGCCACACCGGCACCGTGAGGGCCAGCAGCGGCGCTACCGACCAGCTGCCGGCTGGCACGCGCTCGCCGAGCACGATGCTGAGCAGCAAGCCAGCCAGCACCAGCCAGGTAAAACGATACGCGAACAAACGGTGCACCAACCAAATAGGCCGCCGACCAAGTGGCCGCCGCGCCCGCAAAAATACGGCCGCTCGGTCGGCAATACGGCGCCTGCTTATTTTTTGCTAAGCGCTACCCGATAAGCGGCCACGCAGTAGCTTTACTCGTGGTTTACTGTGTTTTTTATGAAGAAATTTCTTTACGCTGTTTTTAGTACACTAGCAGTGGCTACCGGGCTGGCTCAGCCCTTGGTGGCCAACGCGCAAACAAGCCCTGGCGATGGCCGCACGCTAGAATTCATCCCAAATAAAGGTCAGTGGCCCAGCGCGGTGCGCTACGCTAGTGCCGTGCCGGGCGGCCACCGCTACCTCGAGCCGGGCGGCTTGCGCTACGTGCTGCTGCAACCCCTACCCCACCCGCACGAACGCACTGGCGAGGCAACAGCGCAGGCCAGCGGGGCTAAGCAGCCGGCCCGCCGCAGCGTGGCAGTAGCCCTACCCCCCCTACCCGCGGCCAACAGTCAGATTCGGGGCCACCAGCTGCAGGTGCGCTTTGTGGGGGCCGATGCCGCTACTCCCCTCGTGCCAACTGAAGCTACCGGCATGGCGCGCAACTACCTGCACGGCAACGACCCCGCTCACTGGGCGCAGGCTGTACCCGGCTACCGGCAGGTGCGCTACCAGGCGCCCTGGCCCGGCATTAGCGCGAAGTTTTATGAAAACCAGAAGCAGCAGCTAGAGTACGACTTCGAACTCGCGGCTGGGGCCGACCCGCGCTTGGTAAAGCTTAAGTATGAAGGTCCTACCCAGTTGGAAGTGAGCCCCGATGGCCGCCTGCACGTGGGCACATCGGTGGGCGAACTGACCGAACTGGCGCCGCAAGCCTACCAGCTGGACGCCGCCAGCGGGCAGCCGCGGCCGGTAGCCTGCCACTACCGCTTGCACCTGGCCGACTCGACGGTCACGTTTGAGCTGGGGCGCTACGACCACGCCCGGCCGCTCGTGATTGACCCCACCGTGCAGTTCTCGACCTACTCGGGCGCGCATGGAGACAACTGGGGCTTCACGGCCACTTATGATGCGGCGGGCAACATGTACTCGGGCGGCATTGTGCTCAACGATGGGGTAGGAATGCCTGAGTTTCCAACCACTTCCGGAGCCTTCCAGGTTGACTTCGGCGCCCTCATCGACATCGCGGTTATCAAGTATAACACGACCCTCAATGGCAAAGCTTCGCTGGTGTGGGCTACGTACTTAGGCGGCAGCTACCAGGATTTTCCGAGCAGCCTGGTGGTGAACAGCCAAAACGAACTGGTGGTGCTAGGCACAACAGCCTCGAATGACTACCCCGTGACGGCGACGGCCTACCAGCATGACTTTCGGGGCGGCACGGCAGCCGACCCGTTTGGCGACGCGACTATCAAACCGGTATACAGTGTAACGCGCGGCACTGACCTCATTATCACGCGCCTGAGCAGTGATGGCAGCCGCCTGGCGGCCTCGACCTACCTGGGTGGCACCGGCACCGATGGCTTGGTGCCCTACACTAAAACCCTGGCTACGCGCCAGCTGCCGCAAAATTACGGCGATGCCTTTCGGGGCGATATTATGACCGATGCGGCGGGCAACGTGTACGTGGCATCAGTGACGGCGTCGACTAATTTTCCGGTGACGGCCAGCAGCTTCGGGCCGTCGGGCAAGGGTGGTACCAGCGACGCCGTGGTGGTGAAAATGCCGGCTAGCCTCAATGCCCTGACCTGGAGCGGCTACCTGGGTGGCAGTTCCGCCGATGCGGCCTACTCGCTGCAGCTCGACCCCGCCAACAACGTGTACGTGACCGGCGGCACGCTTAGCTCTAATTTTCCCGTTACGGCGGGCGCCGTTCAAACTACGGCGGCCGGCAATGTCGATGGCTTTGTGGCGCGCATTGCCGCCAACGGGGGTAGTATTCAGAAAGCTACTTATCTGGGCACGCCGAGCTACGACCAGTCGTACTTCGTGCAGCTCGGGGCCGATGGCGGCGTGTACTTGCTGGGCCAAACGATGGGCGCCTGGCCCGTGACGCCGGGCGCATACAGCAATGCCGGCAGCCGGCAGTTTATTCAGAAGTTAAGCGCTGACCTCAACCAGCGCCTGACCAGCACCGTCTTTGGTAGTGGGCGCCCTACCCTCGACATTTCTCCCACTGCTTTCTTGGTTGACCAGTGCGACCGGGTGTACGTCTGCGGCTGGGGCGGCGACGAAAACCAGGGCGTGTATGCCGCTGGCATTAATAGCTTTAACGGCTATACCCACGGCTTGCCTGTAACGCCCAATGCCGTGCGCGGCACACCCGACACGCCCGGCGCGGGCTCCGACTTCTACTTGGCGCAGTTTGCGCCGGGCTTGTCGGGCTTGCTTTACGGCACATTTTACGGCGATGCCAACGCAGGCTCGGTGGGCGACCACGTGGATGGTGGCACCTCGCGCTTCGACCCACGCGGCGTGGCCTATGCTGCCGTGTGCTCATGCCGCGACTACACAGGCTTTCCGGTGCCACCAGGCGCATACACGTACTCGCCCACCAACAACAGCTCTAACTGCAATAATGCCGCCTTCAAACTGAACTTCGAGCCTCAAACAGCCACCGTCGGCCTCGACCAAACGGTGTGTGCCAGTGCGCCCCCCGTGGCCCTAAGCGGCCAGCCAACTGGCGGCGTCTGGACGGGGCCGGGCGTGACTGGCTCGTTAGCGGCAGGCTTTGTCTTCACACCGAGTGCGGCGTTGGTTGGCGTTCAGACCCTGACTTACACGCTGGCCGGAGTAATTCCGGTGTGCACGGCCACGGGTCAGCAGCGCATTACGGTGGCACCGGTGGGCACGGCTGCACTCGCGGCCTTACCACAGGCTACCTTTTGCCTGCAAGCGGGCGTCACTATTGCGCCGATTACGCTGGTTTTCAGCCCAGCCGGTGGCACGCTTAGTGGGCCGGGCATCACGGGCAACCAGTTTTCACCGGCCGCCGCTGGGCCGGGCCTGCACACCCTCACATACACTTTCAATGCGGGCACGCCCTGCGCCAGCACCGCTACCCAAGTGGTGCGGGTGGTAAGCGCCGCAGCGGGCCCGGCGCTGGCGATGTGCGCAGGTAGCTCGGCAGTGGCGCTCAGCAGCGGCCAGCCGGCGGGCGGCACGTGGTCGGGGCCGGGCGTTTCGGGCTCGGTTGCAACAGGCTTTGTCTTTACCCCTAGCGTTGCGCTAGGTGGCACCACCAGCACGCTCACGTACTCGGTAGCGGCCCCCGATGGCTCGTGCGCTGCTACGGCCACGCAAGCCGTTACGGTGCAAGCCCTACCCGAGGTAATAGTGCCAGCGCTGCCAGCCGTGTGTGCTACCCCAGTAGCCATGCCGCTAACTGGAGGCCAGCCCGCCGGCGGCATTTGGTCGGGGCCCGGCGTCAGCACTTCGGGCACTGACGCTTATATATTTACTCCTACGCAAGCCCTGGTAGGCACCCAAACGCTCACCTACAAGTTCACTACAGCGGAAGGCTGTAGCAGCCAGGCTACTACTACCATCCAGGTGCTGCCAGCCTTGGTGCTAGTAATGCCCGCCGACACCGTGCTGTGCCCCGGCAGCAGCCAACCTATTCAGTTGCGGGCGTCCCCAGCGGGTGGCATCTGGAGCGGCCCGGGCATTACGGCCAGTGGGATGTTTACGCCGCCGGCCGTGCCAGGCACCATTGCCGCCGTGTATACGGCAGGTGCCAATACGCCTTGCCCGGTAGTTGGCACCCAGCGCATTACGCTGCTGCCGCAGCCGGCGCTGGTGCCCACGGTACAGCCCCTCTCTTGCCCAAGCATTGGGGTGGCAGCGGCCAATGCTCCGGCCGTAGCACCTTACACGCTGCAGTTTAGCCAACCCACTACTACTTTGCTAGCCGATGCCGTGCTGACCTGGGACTTTGGCGATGGTAGCGCGCCAGCCACCGGCCTCAGCGTAACGCATACGTATAGCACGGCGGGTAGCTTCCAGCCCAAGGTTACAATGCGCTTTAATGGCAGCCGCTGCTCATCGGTGTTTACGCTGGCGCCCATCCAAGTGCAGTCGATGCTGATACCTAATGTTTTCACACCCAATGGCGACCACCAGAACGACTACTTTGCGCCGCGTATCGGGGGCTGCCAGCCGCGCCTGCAAGTGTTCTCGCGCTGGGGACAGCAAGTGTATGAAAGCGCGGTTTACTTCAATAACTGGGATGGTGCCGGGCTAGCTGCCGGCATCTACTACTTCCTGCTCTCGCCACCCGATGGCAGCACACCCATCAAAGGCTGGGTTGAGTTGGTGAGATAGAACGCGCTTCTTAGTAAGCTCGGGCATAGCGCACCACATATAGCATTCTACACTGCAAGCAGGCTGTGGCTCTCTAGCTGCAGCCTGCTTATTTTTTGTCTGGCTCTTGCGGGTTAGTGCCCGCAAAGACAGGCAGCCAAGCAGACGTAACGTAAAAATAATTTATATAATATGCACCATATTTATACTCAAAACTATAATACTGATAATCAATAGAATAAATCAACAAACTTCTTCCCAATATGCAAATCTTCATCTGAATTTATGTGACTATGAGGGTAAATTTTTTAAGTATTTTTATGCAATCAAATACGTGTTTACCACTATTATTACTTACTTTTAAACAACGAACTTTGTAGTGTCTGCTTTTCAACCGAATGAATACCTGGTGCTTGCTAGTAGCTTTTACCGCTATTTAGCTGCGCATCGGCTTGCTACCCAACCAGCCTCCTTCTTAGTTACGTATGTAGCCGCCTATCCTGAGGAAGGCAGGCCTCAACCGTTCAGTAGGCAAAGGTGCTTGGAGCTTATAACGCTGGTTTAAGCGCTGGCTGCTGCCTCTGTTTAGCCGATTTCGTTATTTGATTTTCTGCCGCCAATGGATATTCACTTGGATTCTAAAGCGAAAAAACCTTACCGGCGAACTGTAGATACGGAGCTGAAGGCCTTGCGCAGCAAGGTAGCCCTACTCGAAAAACAGTTGCGTAGCGCGCAGGCACCTGTCAGTCTGGCCCCAGCGCCCTCCGCCCCTACCCCCCTCGCTGCGGCCGAGAAGGTGAGCACTGCCAACACGAACTTTCTGGCTAATATGAGCCATGAAATTCGGACGCCCATGAATGGCATTGTGGGGCTGGCGCGGCTGCTCCAAAAAGCAGCAACTACCGCCGAACAAACTGACTATTTAAGCATTATCCTTGCCAACGCTGAGGGCTTGCTGGTCGTTATTAACGATATCCTCGACTTTGCCAAAATCGAGGCTGGGGCCATTGACTTCGAATCTATCCCGTTCGACGTGGTGGCTACTGTGCAGAACGTAACCCGGTCGCTGGCTTTTCAGGCGCAGGCTAAAGGCTTGGTGCTTTATACCGAGATTCGTGATGAGCCGCTGCCCATCGTGGCCGGCGACCCTACCCGTTTAAGGCAGGTGCTCATCAACTTGCTCAACAATGCAATCAAGTTTACGGATGCTGGCGAAGTATCTGTGACAGTGAGCATTGCTCAGCACGAGGCGGGCATCGTGCACCTCGAGTTTTGCGTGGCTGATACCGGCATTGGCATCAGCGCTGACAAGTTTGAGCAGGTCTTCCACAGCTTTACGCAGGCCGACAGCAGCACCACTCGCCTGCGCGGTGGCACTGGGCTGGGGCTAGCCATCTGCAAGAACCTACTGGAGCTACAAGGTGGCCGCATCTGGCTAGAAAGCCAGGTGGGGCGTGGCAGCCGGTTCTACTTTACCCTACCCTACCAGATTAGCCAAGCGGCGCCGACAGTGCTTACCGCGCCGCCCCTCATGGCTACGGGCCTGCTGCGCGGGTTGCGGGTGCTGCTCGTCGAAGACAATGAGGTAAACATATTGCTGGCTCGCTCTTTGCTGCAAAGCTGGGAAGTAGCTTTTGAAGTAGCCACCGATGGCGAAGCTGCTCTTGCGCTAGCCTTGGCTACTCACTTCGACGTAATCCTGATGGATATTCAGTTACCCCGCCTTAGCGGACTTGCAGTAACTACGCAGTTACGCAGCCAGCCAGGCCCAAACCAGCACACCCCCATCATCGCGTTAACGGCTAATGCGCTAGCAACCGAACCGAGCCCTTACAGCCAAGCTGGTTTTACCGACTGGCTGGTGAAACCTTATCACGAAAACAGTCTATATCTGATTCTTGCCCGTAATAGTGGCCGCGACAGCGGGCAGCCTAACCCTGCGCCGGCCGAAGTACCAGCCGCCGCGCCCGCGTATGGTTTTGAAGGGCTGGGGCGGCTCGCCAACGACCCTAGCTTTGTACGTAAGATGCAACAGCTGTTTGTTGATACGGTGCCAGGGCAGCTACAGCAGCTTGAAGCTCGGGTAGAGCAGCAAGAATGGGCGGCCGCGACCCTACTTGTTCACAGCCTCAAATCGACCTGCGGCAATCTGCAAATTGAGGAGGCTGTGCGCTACATCAAAAAAATGGAAGAAATTCTCAAAAAAAATCCAGAGCCTGCCTCTCTCCTAAATCTCCTACGCACTATCCAGCGAGTGGTTGGTCAAATGACAGCCATTTTCCAAGGTCAGTTACGTGCTTAAGCTACACCTTAACCCACAGTATATACTTGCTATATAAGTATTTAACCTGCTATATTGTCACTTATATATTCTTGCTTAATTCCCCTTGGGTGCGCTTGCCTAGTATTATTAGTCCATCACTTTGTACAAATCGGGTTAACAGCCAAACTGCGTGCTACCTCTGTAAAGCTCATTTGCCGCCGAACCGTACTACCCTCCCTCTCCGTAAATAGCGTCATCTAAATGCTCGACCGCGTACTGCAGCTGTTTTATCAGCAGCTTTAGTACCTCGGTACTTAGTCTTCTGCCTTGGCCAACTGCAGTGCTCCCTCCTGCTTGGTTAGTGTATTCCCTTCCCACCCGCTCTGAAATAGTTACCAGTCCAAGCAAGTGCTCGTGCTCTTGCTTACGTGTGTCTTATGCCTGATTTTTTGGCATTTATTAAGTAATTGTTTGTAAAACCTTCTGTCACTACTCCAAAAACAAGCTGGAATACTTCTGTAGCAGTACGCTATCAATGTAACAGCCTCCTACCCCTGCTTACCGGCTGAAAACGCAACGGGCTTGTTTTAGGATAACTGATTATTAGCAATGTACTCTTACCTCTCCGAGTTGCTCTGCCTTGCAAATCTGTAAAAACCGTTACCACTATGCTGAAGAAAACCCTACTAGTTATTGATGATGAGCCAGCCATCCAGTTGATTCTGGAGCATTATTTCTCTGGCGAGTATGATGTAGTACTGACGGCCAACGGCCAAGAAGCTATGGACTGGCTAGAGCAGGGCAACCTGGTCGATGCTATAGTGGCTGACTATGAGATGCCGCTCATGAATGGGCTGGATTTTATCCGCGAGCTGCGGGCTACGCCCATGCACGAAAACACGCCGCTGCTAATGCTCTCGGGCACCGATGAGACAAGCAAAAAAATCCTCTGCCTCAAGCAAGGGGCTGACGACTACATCGTTAAGCCTTTCAACCCGGAGGAGTTGGAAATCAGAATTAAGAAGGTACTACAGCGAGTTAGCGCCTAAAAAGCACTTGCTTACCTTATCTATTATACCTTCTGCCGCAAAACCTTTTCTCATGGAAGCAACTATTAACCAAATATATAGCCGCGGTACGGAGCGCCTTAATGCTCTACCTAATTGGCGCTTGCGGGTGCGCCAGCCTAGCTTACGCACCAAGCCTAAGAGTGCGGTGAAGCCCTTCGCTATGCCCACGGGCAAACGGGTATTCGACGTAGTTTTTGCGGGCCTGTGCTTATTGATGCTACTACCACTTTTTGCGCTGGTGGCGTTGCTCATCAAGCTGGAATCGGGCGGCGGGCCAGTGTTTTATTACTCCTACCGGGTAGGGACGGGCTACCGTATTTTCCGGTTCTGGAAGTTTCGCTCGATGCGCCCAGATGCTGATAAGCTGCTGGCCTCGATGAAGAACCTCAACCAGTACCAGGCCAGCGCAAAGCAGTCTACCTCCTCCTTAATCGAAGGCTGCGCTTGCGGTGGCGCCTGCGAAAGCAAGCTTATTGACAAGCAGGGCCGGCTGGTTTGCGAAAAACAGTATCGCCAGCAGCAGAAAGCTAGCGGCGGCGCTGCGTTTATGAAGATTGTGAACGACCCACGCATCACGCGCATCGGGGGTTTCCTGCGCAACACGAGCATCGACGAGCTGCCCCAGCTTTTCAATGTACTGCGCGGCGATATGTCGATTATCGGCAACCGTCCCCTACCCCTCTACGAAGCTGAGAAGCTGACGACCGACCGGTTTGCGGCACGCTTTTTGGCGCCAGCTGGCATTACCGGCCTTTGGCAAGTAAGCAAGCGGGGCAAAGGTGGTGTATCGGAAGATGAACGCAAGGCGCTCGATGTAGAGTATGCCCAGAATTATTCGATGGCTAAGGACTTATCTATTCTACTTAAGACCGTACCCGCGCTGTTTCAACAAGAAAACGTATGAAAAAAATTACCCTGCTACTCTTCATGCTAGTAGGTACTCGCGCCGGCTGGAGCCAAACCGCCCCTACGGGCGAAGGCGCATTACAAGCCTTT
>CALMOO010000818.1:0-954 GCA_937871705.1 uncultured Hymenobacter sp. | reverse complement strand
GAAACCGTTTTGCCAAAGCTTTATGCAGCGGCTATTGCCCATTCAGGAGAAATTGAGCGGTTAGATGACACGCGTCAAATTGCGGAACAAGATGTGAAGCTGGCGCGGATGCGACTGCTTAACATAGTTGGCTTGAGCGGCAGCTACAGCTTTGGTACCCTACCCTTCTTTTCCACTGCTGCGTCGGTAGACCACCCCGAGTACAACTACAATCCCTTTGGCTATGGCGCCAGAGCTCAGTTTTCAACTGGGGTTGGCGTAGCAGTTCCCCTAGACATCATTGCCACCCGGCGCACTACTATTCACCGCCAGGAACTACTAGTAAACCAGACCGTAGCCCAGCGCAAGACGCAGGAGATGACGATTCATCAACTGGTCATTCAGCAATACCAAGCGTTACGGCTGGCTCGTACGATGCTGCTCAACTACCAGGACGCGCTGCAATCGGCTAATATTAACAAGAAAATAGCTGATAAGCGTTTTAAAGAAGGTGAAATACAGGTAGATGAGCAGATGGCTGCGCTCGACCTATACAGCCGGGCCTTGCTGGCCCAGGAAGATGCCCGCAACCGCTACCAGACTGCCCAGTTGCTGCTGGAAGACTTGCTCGGCACGACTATCAACAATATAATGCTCGGAAAATGAATCCTAAAGACCTGCTACGTCTGCTATCCCGGCACTGGCTGCTGCTCCTGATTGTGCCTATCACAACGGTGGCGTCTATCTATTTCTTTTCTCGGTTTCAGGATAAGAAGTACCAGTCTGATACAGTCATTTACACTGGTATTGCTTCGGGCCTCAAGATTGAGGGCGGCAACAACAACACCAGCGGCGGCTGGAGCGCTACTTCTACGGCCTTCGATAACCTGCTTTCGCTTATCAACTCGCGCGATACGCGGGAAGAGGTGTGCTTACGCTTGCTAGCCTGGCAGCTGATGCAGGATGCGGCTAACC
>CALMOO010000817.1:6413-8760 GCA_937871705.1 uncultured Hymenobacter sp. | reverse complement strand
CCCACCAGCAGCTTCACCAGCGTAGTCTTTCCCGAGCCGCTGGGGCCCACGAAAGCAATGGTTTCGCCCAGCTTGGCCCCAAACGAGATGCCCGCCAACGCGGGGGTAGTAGCCGAGCGGTGCTGAAAGCGCACGTTCTCAAAGGCCAGCGTTTCAATGTGTTCCACTGCCTGCGGGTGGGCAGGCTTCACGTCGCGGGGCGTATCCAGAATCTGCCGGAAATTACCCAGCGAAGCTTCCGTTTCGCGAAAAGTGCCAATGATGGCGCCCAACTCCTGCAATGGGCCGAAGATGGAAAAGGAGTAGATAAAGAACGAGAAAAACTCGCCCAGACTAATGTAATTCTGCACCCGCAGGTAGAGCAGCAGCAGGATAATAATGTTGCGCAGCAAATTCACGAACGTGCCCTGCACAAAGGAAAGCGAGCGCAAATACCGCACTTTGCGCAGCTCTAGCTTAAGAATTTTCTCGGTAATGCCATTGAGCCGCTGCGTTTCCTGCTGCGCCAGGCCCAGGCTTTTGATGAGCTCAATATTGCGCAGGCTCTCGGTGGTGGAGCCGGCCAGCGATGTGGTTTCGGCCACGATGGTTTTCTGAATAGCCTTGATGCGCTTGCTCAGCGCGAAGCTCAAAATACCCAGCAGCGGAATGGTGAGAAAGTAGCCCGCCGCAATGGGCCAGTACACGCTGATGGCGTACCACATGACGAAAATAATGCCCACGAGCGCCGTAAACAGCACATTTACAAAGCTTTGAATAAGCTTCTCTACGTCGAGGCGCACCTTCTGAAGCTTGCCCAGCGTTTCGCCCGAGCGCTGGTCTTCAAACACCTGGTAGGGCAAGTCGAGCGAGTGGCGCAGGCCATCGGAGTACATGGTGGCGCCTAGGCGCTGCGTAATGACGTTGACGTAGTAGTCCTGAAAATTCTTGGCAACGCGCGACACCATCGCTACCCCCAGCATCATGGACAAAAGCGGGATTGCCTCCCAAAAAAACGGCCAGAACGGCACGAACCGTAGCCCGCTAACACTGCCGTTTTTAGGCACAAAGTGGTCGACGAGCTTGCGAAAAATGTACGGGTCGAGCAGCGAAAAAACCTGGTTAACGGCCGCCAGCACCAACGCCAGCGCCAGCAGTCCCCAGTAGCGACGCAGGTAAGAATATAGGATTTGCATAAAAAAGAGCGCCGGGCCACAAGGACCCGGCGGTTAGAAAGATAAGCTGAAGCAAAGCTAGCGTGTTAGGCTCGGGCGGCCAGCGGCGCCGGCCGCCGCAGCAGAACTACCACTATCAGCAGCACCAGCAATACTATGGCCGGGGTGCCCTTGGCTAGCCCACCGGGAATCTTGGTGGCGTGCATAAATACGGCCACCAGCATAATAACGATAAGCTCTGCCGCCGCCAGGCGCGTAAAGCGTGGCACGAGCAGGCCAATACCGCCCAGTACTTCAGCGGCACCCACAAACAAACCCATCCAGCCGGGCATGCCCAGGCTCGCGAACATTTGCTGGGTAGGAGCTGCATGCAGCAGCTTGTTGCCGCCCGAGGCGATGAAGGCCAGGGCCAGGAGGCCTTGTAAAATCCAGGCGATGATATTGCGAGTAGAGGCAGACATGGGAAAGGTGGAAAGGTGAGGTTTAATTTACTAAGTTGTCAATCAGCAAATTGTTTCCCTACCCCCCTCCGCGCTTTCATATGTCGGCTACTGCCAGCCGCCGCCCAGCGTGCGCACCAGCTGCACAGCGGCGCGCAACTGTGTAGTTTGGGTTTGCACCACGAGGCGGGCCGCGTCGAGGGTTTGGCGGTCGGCATCAACTACGGCGAAGTAGTCGGTGAGGCCGCGGCGGTAGCGCTCCAGGGTAAGGCGGCCGGCTAGGCGCGCTGCCCGCAAGGCCCGCTGCTGCGCCGAGAGCTGCGCCTGGCTCGAGGCTACGTCAGCCAGGGCGGTTTCTACCTCCTCGTAAGCCGTGAGGGCCAGGCCCTGATAAGTAGCCGACACCTCGCGGGTCTGGGCTTCGGCCAGCTGCTGGTTACCGCGCAAGCGGCCCCCGTCAAAAATCGGAATATTGATGCCGCCCCCGATGTAGTACGTGTAGCCCTGGCTGATTTTAGGCAAGTCGCCAATCTGGTTGGTTTGCGGCCCAATGAAGCCGTTGAGCTGCACTGTGGGCAGGCGCGCCAGCCGGGCGGCATCGGCGCGCAGGTCGGCCGTGGCGGTCAGGCGCTCGGCGCGGCGCAGGTCGGGGCGGCGCGTGAGCAAGTTGGCGGGTAGGGTAGTCGGAATGCGTGGTGGCGCGGGCAGCAGCGGCGGGCCAGGCGTGGCCGACCCGGTTTGGGTGGGTAGGGG
>CALMOO010000817.1:4250-6403 GCA_937871705.1 uncultured Hymenobacter sp. | reverse complement strand
GGGCTGCTGGGAAGTCACCGAATCGGGCTGCACCGATGGCACTGCGAAGCTGCTGGCTGGCCGCCCCGTAAGTGTCGAAAGCGAGGCTACCAGCCCCGCACGCTGGCGGCGCAGCTCAATGGCGCTGGCCTCCACGTTGGCAAGCTCAGTCTCGGCGCGGCGCACACCAATCTCGTTGTCTACCCCAGCCTTAAAGCGGGCGGCAGTCAGTTGCACGTCGTAGCGGCGGGCCTGACGGGCGCTGTCGAGCACTAGCAGCTCGGCATCGAGGCCGCGCAGGCTGAAGTAGGTGTTGGCTGCGTCGGCAGCTACAGTCAGGCGTACGTTTTGTTCGTCGGCTTCGTTGGCTTGTAGGTTGGCATCGGCAGCCTGCACCCCACGCCTGAGTCGGCCCCAGAGGTCGACTTCGTAGTTGACGTTTATCGGCACGTAAAACTGCTGTTGATAAACGCCTACCGCCGGAATGGCCGACGACTGCAACGGCCGCAGCGCCGAGAGCTGCGAGACATAGGTAGAAGGCGCAATCGCCACCACCGGCGACCGCTGCGCCCCCGCAATGCGCAACTGCGCCCGGGCCTGCTCTACCCGGGCCACCGCGGCGCGGGTAGTAAAGTTGAGCGCATTGGCTTGGTTCTCAAGCCGGGTGAGGGTCGTATCATTAAAAACAGCCCACCAAGGAGCTATCGTAGGAAGCTGGCCAAGCTGCGCTGGCGCAGTAGGCGCAGCCACTGGCACCTCGGGCTGGATGCGCCCCAGCGTATCGGCAGGGTGCGCATTCTTCCAGGCCGTGGGCACGGGCTGCGTAGGCGGGTCGTAGTGGTAGTGGGTGGCAGCACAGCCACCCAGCACTAAGCCCGTTACTATAAGGGAAACAACAAAACGCATTCTACAAGCAGAAGCTAAAAATCAACAGGTAATTAATCCGAGAAAGGTTTGTCATTGCGAGCTGGCGAGACAATCGCATCCGAACGACTTGTTCGGGGGCGATTGTCTCGCCGGCTCGCAATGACTGCTTACGCACTCCTTCAACTCACTACTTGGTAAGTGGCGATGATACGCGGGGCGCGTCGGGGTCGTTGGGGCGCGGGGCGGCGGGTGGCGGGCCAGCCGGTTTGGCGGGGGGGGTAGCAATTCGGGTGTCGACGGCCATGCCTTCGGTAAGGTCTTCACTGGGATTAATAATCAGCATTTCGCCGCCCTTCAGGCCTTTCGTTACTTCGAGGTTCGCCCCGAAATCGCGGCCTACTACAATGGGTTGAAAGTGCACCTTACCATCCTGCACCATCACTACTTTCTGCTCGGTGCCACTGGGCACCAAGGCGTTAGCCGAAATCAGCACAGTTGGGGCATTCTGGGGTAGGTTGAAGCGCACCTGGCCGTAGGAGCCCGGCCGCAGCTGCTGATTGCGGTTGGGTAGGCGCACCTCGGTGCGCAGCGTCCGGGTAGTGGGGTCGAGGGCTTCGGCATCGCGGGCCACTATCCCTTTAAAGGGCTTATCCGGAAATTCCGGCACCAGCACGTCGGCCGTCAAGCCGCGCTTGATGCCGGTTATAAAGTTCTGCGGCACATCCACAAAGGCGCGCAGCGTATCGGTTTGCTCTACTTTAAACAGCTGCGTGCCAGTAGCATTGCCGCCCGTCACGAGGGTTCCTACGTCCACGTTACGCTGCGTCACGACGCCGTTGAAGGGCGAAATAACCTGGCGAAAGCTGCGCTGGGCCTGCAGCTGCTTCACAGCCGCTTGCTGCGCCGCGAACTGCGCCTGGCCGGCATCCAGCTCCTGCTTGGAGATGGCGCCCGGCAGCGTTACGCTGGTGAGGCGGCTGTACGAAGTGCGCGCCAGCCCCAGGTTAGCGTTGGCCTGGGCAATTTGCTGGTCGAGCTCGGGGGTAGCAATGCTGGCCAGCACTTGCCCGCGGCGCACGTGCTGGCCAATATCGCTGGTCCAGTTCTGAACGAAGCCGTTGACGCGGGCAAACAAAAACGTTTCGTGGTTGGAGCGCAGGTCGGCGGGCAGCGTTACGCTGGTGGTGTTAGGTGCCGCTTTGGCCGGCTGCACCGTCACCACCGGCTTAGCCGAGTTGCGCGCAGTCGACTCTTCGTCGCGGGCTTTATTTTTTTTCATGCGCGGCAAGAAGCCCAGCAAGAACAGC
>CALMOO010000817.1:0-4240 GCA_937871705.1 uncultured Hymenobacter sp. | reverse complement strand
AAGAAAAGCAGGCCAAATACAACGACCAGAATAGTAATAATCAGCCAGAAACGGCCCGAGCCGCTAGTTGTTGAAGCAGTTGACATAAGGGGTAATCTACGCTACTAAAGGGAGGGGGGTAGGACTTGCCATTGCGAGCGCAACGCGACAATAACCTCAGAGCGATTCAGTTGGGGTCGTTCTAGGGCTATTGCCGCGCTACGCTCGCAATGGCAAGCGTCCTCATTTAAAAAATTAAGCAACTTGGGCTTCTTGTTCCTGCGGCACTTCGGCGTCAGCGGGCTCCTCCTGCTTTTTCAGGTACGAGAACATAATCGGCACGAAAAACAGGGTAGTAACGGTGGCCAGCATGAGGCCGCCAATTACGGCGCGGCCAAGTGGGGCGTTCTGCTCACCACCTTCGCCCATGCCCAGCGACATGGGTAGCAACCCGATAATCATGGCCAAAGCCGTCATCAGCACGGGGCGCAGGCGGGTGAAGCCGGCATCGAGCGCTGCATCGCGGGGGCTCAGGTCAGGCTCTTCCTCGCGGCGCTCATTAGCAAACGTCACCAGCAAGATGGAGTTGGCCGTGGCCACCCCGATGCACATGATGGCGCCCATCAGAGCTGGCACGCTCAGGGTGGTTTGCGTAATAAAGAGCATCCACAGAATGCCGGCCAAAGCGCCCGGCAAAGCCGTGATGATGATGAGCGGGTCGAGCCAGCTCTGGAAGTTCACTGCCATCAGCAAGTATACCAGCACGATAGCGCCCGCTACCCCCAGCCCAAGGCCGATAAAGGAAGTGCGCATCGACTCCGACTGGCCGCGCAGAATAATAGTAGTGCCCTTAGGCGCCTTTTTCTGCGCATCAGCAATCACCTTGCGAATGTCATTGCTGACGCCACCCAGGTCGCGCTGGCTTACGCTGGCGTAGAGGTCGACGGTGCGCTGGATGTTGTAGTCTGACGCCACGGCTGTGGTTTCGGTGCGGCGCAACTGGGCAAAGCTGGTGAGCAGCTGCGGGTTGGGCTGGGTAGCACCTGTCACCGTGATATTGCCAATTTCATCAAGGCTACCTAATTGGTTAGGCGGCGTTTGCACGGCCACGGTGTAGTTCACGCCGTTCTGCGGGTTCAGCCACTGGTTGGGGCTGGTCTGGGTACTCGACGAGAGGTTTACCAGCACGTTGTTGGCAATGTCGCGCTGCGTCAGGCCAGCTTGCTGCGCCCGCACCCGGTCGATGTCGAGCCGAATCTGTGGCTGGTCAAAGGCTTGGTAGATAAAGGCATCTACCACGCCTGAGATATGCGTTATTTTTCGCTGTAGCTCACCAGCAATGCGCTGGTTAGCTGCCTTATCGCGGCCCGTTACCTGAATATCAATCGGCGCGGGCAAACCAAAGTTCAGCGTCTGGTTCACGATGTCGGCCGGCTGAAAGAAGATAATCAGGTCGGGATACTGCTTATGAATCTGGCGGCGGATTTCCTCGATATACTCGCCAGTGGGGCCGTGCTCTTCGTGCATGCTCACCAAAATCTCGCCGTCGCCAGCCCCGATGGTCGGGTTGTCGCTCAGCAGCAAGTTGATAGGAATAGCTGGCAGGCCAATGTTATCGAGCACCAAGTCCAGCTCGTTTTTAGGAATAACCTGCTTAATGATATTCTCTACCTGCCGGAAGCGCCGCTCGGTTTCCTCTACCCGGGTGCCGGTTGGTACCCGAATGTGCAGGCGCAACTGGCCAGCATCCACCGTGGGGAAGAAGTTTTGGCCAATGAAAGGGTACAGCCCCAATGAGCCAATAAAAAGCACCGCAAAAGCCGTTACTACTTGCTTGCGGTTGTCCAGAGCCCAGTCGAGCGCGCCCGTGTACTTGGCCCGAAACTTCTCAAAGCCGTGTTCAAAGCCCGTGTGAATGCGCCACACCCAACTCGCTGTAATGCCTTTGCTGGCCTTGCGCTCCGCTTCGGTAATGCCACGTTCAGCTTCTTCTTCGGCCGTGCCGCTGGGGTGCGCGTGCTCAAACTGCTGGCGCTGAATGCGAGCCAAATCGCGCTCGGCCTGGCTCACCGCCCGGCCGTTGCGGAAGTGTGCACTCGGTACTTCTTCCTCTTCCTGAGCGTGGTAAATCGGTAGTTCCTTGCGCAGTAGGTACATAACCAGCGTCGGCACCAGCGTCCGGCTAAGAATGTAGGAAGCCAGCATGGCGAAAATAACCGCCGTTGCAAGCGGCGCAAAAATGGCCGACGCTACCCCCCCCAGAAAAAACACCGGCACAAACACGATGCAAATAGCCAAGGTGGCCACTAGGGCAGGGGTAGCAATTTGCTGCGCCCCGTCCAAAATACTGCGTTTGAGCAGCTTTTTCTGGCCCATGTTGCGGTGGATGTTCTCGATTTCCACCGTCGCGTCATCTACCAGAATACCTACGGCCAGCGACAGGCCGCCGAGCGTCATAATATTCAGGGTTTGCCCCAGAATATTCATTACAATAATGCTGACCAGAATCGACAGCGGGATGCTGACCGCAATAATCAGTGTCGAACGCCACGAGCCCAAAAACAGCAGAATCATGAGCGCCGTAAGGCCCGCCGCGATGCTGGCTTCAATAATTACGCCCTTGATGCTGGCTCGCACGAAAAACGACTGGTCGAACAACAGCTTAATATTCAGGGCAGGTGGTGCGTTAGCCTGAATGTTCGGCAGTACTTGCTTAATCTTATCAATAATGGCCAGTGTCGAGGCCGAGCCACTTTTTAGAATCGGGATGATGGCCGTGCGGCGGCCGTTCTGGCGCACTACGTTTTGCTGCACAGCCGCGCCCTCGTGCACAAACGCCACATCGCGGATGTACACCGTGGTGCCATCGGGAGTGGTCTTAATGGGTAGGTCGTTGAGGGTAGCCACCGCCTCGGGACTGGAGTTCAGCCGCACGTCGTACTCGCGGGTGCCAATCTTAGCTGAGCCCGCCGGAATAATCACGTTCTGGGCCAGCAGCGTATTTACTACGTCATTGCCGCTCAGGCCTTTACCCGCCAGCTTAGCAGGGTCGAGGTCTACCATTATCTGCTTGGGCTTGCCGCCATTAGGCAGCAGCACCGAGGCACCTTGCACTACCGCCAGGCCCGGCCGAATGAACGCGTTGGCCGCGTCAAACAAGTCCGACTCGCCCAGGGTCTCCGAGCTGAGCGACGTTTGGGCAATCGGCACGTTAGACGCCGAGTAGCGAATGATGAGCGGCGGCGTAATACCGGGGGGTAGCACGCGCAGCAGCGTCTGGCTAATGGCCGTGAGCTGGGCCACGCCGGCGTCGGGGTCTGAGCCCGGCTGGAAAAACACCTTAATCAAACCAATGCCCTTGAGGCTCTGGCTTTCCTGGTGCTCCACGTTGCTTACGGTCGTGGTGATGGCCCGCTCTACAGGCACCACAATGCGCTGGTTCATTTCTTCGGGTGAGATACCCGAGTACGTCCACACAATACCGACCACCGGAATGGGGATATCGGGGAAAATGTCTACCGCCATCCGCTGAATCGTGAGCACGCCGCCAATCAATATCAGCAGCGCCATCACCACGAAGGTATATGGCCGCGCCAGGGCCAATCTTACAATCCACATAGAGTATAGCCTCGGGCACTAAGCCCGAACAATCGTTAAAAAATAGAGGAACCTGCGTACCGCGTACTGCCCGAATTCTGTTGTTTAACTGTTTTCTACCCGAATAAGTTGAGGGAGCTCTCAATAAATCCCTGATGTAGGTAGCAGACAATCAGCAATTTCATAAGAATTTCACCTTGTGCCTTCTTCGGTTAGCAGCCGCAACTAGGCAGCTTGGCAGGGACGAGGTTTGGCCCGAGCGGTTGCAGGAGAACGGGGGGTAGGGCTTTAGCGGTTGACTATGAGCCACAAAAAAGCTCTCCCTATGCAGGGAGAGCTTTTCTTAAAGCGGTGCGTTCAGCGCACTAGTAGCGGTACACCTTGTCCGCGTTGTTAGAGCGGAACTGGTCTTCAAAATACTTGGCGTCATCGGCGTTGCGGGGCTTCACGCCCATTACAATACCACCTTCTTTGATGCCTTGCTCGTACTCGGCAGCGTGCTCCTCTGGTATGCCCGAGCCTACCAACGCACCTACCAAGCCACCCGTGAGGCCACCCGCACCGGCACCAGCCAAAGCAGCAGCCAGCGGGCCAGCAATGATGAGGCCGAGGCCCGGCAGGGCTACCGAAGTACCGATGGCAGCAATAGCGCCGATGATAGCAC
>CALMOO010000816.1 GCA_937871705.1 uncultured Hymenobacter sp. | reverse complement strand
GCGTACAGTTGCCCGCCGCTAAGTTGATAATGTCAGTCGGCGAGGCAAATGCCTCGTAAAGCCAAGCATCACCAGACTGCCTGGACAGAACTTCCACCTGAGGCTTGCGCGAATCAAGCATAATGTATTGCCGCAGGCTGGGAATGCTGCGGTAGCGAGCAAACTTGCCTAAACGGTCAAACTCAGCCGTCGACTCAGATAGTATCTCTACAATGACCACGGGGTTTTTCAACGAGGGTAGCGCAACGGATGGGTCCTCGAATTCTAAGTTGCCACAAACTACTACCGTGTCTGGGTAAGTATAGCCACGAGTGAGTGGAATGTGTACTTTAGCGTCACTGGCAAAGGCCCGGCAACCAGTTGGTAGACGGCCAAACAGAAAGCCATTTAGCCGCCGACTCAATTCATAATGAGTGGGCGAAGCCCCAGCCATAAACTTAGGGTCCAGTTGGTTGACCATGCCTGGCTCGCCAACAGGTGTAATTCTACCGTCAAAATATTCCCAGCGACCTTTAGCTTTCTCGTCAAAGGCCAGGTATTCGGCTTCTGTGTAGCGGCGGGTGGACTCGGGTAATTGAGGCCAGGTAAGTGGTTGAGCAGCTGACATAAAAGAAGAAATAGGCTTGGTAAAAATACAAAAAAGCCGGCTACCTTGCGGCAGCCGGCTTTTTAGCACTTAACTCTACTTATTTAGCTTCGCCGGCTTCCGGCTCAGAGGGCGCCTCTTCGGGCCGCTCATCGCTAGGTAGGTTGGGCTTCTCATCGCTCTTAGCAATGGTAAAGCTCAGTTCTTCTTTGCCATCCTCATAGTCGGCGGTGATAATATCACCGTGCAATAGCTGAGCCTTTAGGATTTCCTCGGCAATCGGGTCTTCGATATACTTCTGGATAGCCCGGTTCAGTGGACGAGCGCCAAACTTGGGGTCGTAGCCTTTTTCGGCCACGAAGTCCTTAGCCTTCTCCGTCAACTCCACTTTGTAGCCGAGCGTGAGCACGCGGCTCAGCAGTTTGCTGAGGCTGATGTCGATAATCTTGTGGATGTCTTTCTTCTCAAGCGAGTTGAAGACAATCACGTCATCCAAGCGGTTCAGGAACTCGGGCGAGAAGGTCTTACGCAAGGCGTTGGTGATAGTGCCCTTCGTCAGCTCGTCCATGTTCTCGTTGCGAGCTTTCGTGCCGAAGCCGATGCCAGCACCGAAGTCTTGCAAGTCACGCGCCCCGATGTTCGAGGTCATGATGATGATGGTGTTTCGGAAGTCCACCTTGCGGCCGAGGCCGTCGGTCAGAATACCGTCATCCAATACTTGCAGCAGCAAGTTGTACACGTCGGGGTGTGCCTTCTCAATCTCGTCGAGCAGGATAACCGAGTACGGCTTGCGGCGGATTTTCTCCGTCAACTGGCCGCCCTCTTCGTAGCCCACGTAGCCGGGAGGCGCGCCCACCAGGCGCGATACGCTGAATTTCTCCATGTACTCCGACATATCAACGCGTACCAGTGCGTCTTCCTTGTCGAAGAGATAGGTAGCCAACACCTTAGCTAGCTCTGTCTTGCCTACCCCCGTTGGGCCGAGGAACACGAACGAGCCAATCGGCTTCTTCGGGTCTTTCAGACCTACGCGGGTGCGCTGGATGGCTTTCACCAACTGCTTGATAGCCTTGTCCTGGCCAATTACTTTACCTTGCAGCTCCTCACCCATGTTGAGCAGCTTCTGGCTTTCGTTCTGGGCCACGCGGTTCACGGGAATGCCGGTCATCATGGCGATTACTTCGGCCACGTTTTCCTCTTTCACTGTGTAGCGCTTCTTCTTGGTTTCGTCTTCCCAGCTTTTCTTAGCCGAGTCGAGTTGCTCCAGCAGCTTCTTCTCCGTGTCGCGGAGCTTAGCAGCTTCCTCGTATTTCTGCGACTTTACAACGCGGTTCTTTTCGGTCTTAATATTCTCAATCTGCTCTTCGAGCTTGAGGATATCTTCCGGCACCACAATGTTGTTGATGTGCACGCGGGCACCAGCTTCGTCCAAGATATCGATGGCTTTGTCTGGCAGGAAGCGGTCGCTCATGTAGCGGTCGCTCAGCTTCACGCACTGCTCAATGGCTTTGTCGGTGTACACCACGTGGTGGTGGTCCTGATACTTGTCCTTAATGTTGTGCAGAATCTCAATCGTTTCCTCGGGAGTAGTGGGGTCCACCATCACCATTTGGAAACGACGAGCGAGTGCGCCATCTTTCTCAATGTACTGGCGATACTCGTCGAGGGTAGTAGCGCCGATGCATTGGATTTCACCGCGCGCTAAGGCGGGCTTGAACATGTTGGAAGCGTCGAGCGAACCCGATGCACCACCAGCGCCCACAATAGTGTGCAGCTCGTCGATGAACAGGATAACGTCGGGCGACTTTTCCAGCTCGTTCATCACGGCCTTCATGCGCTCCTCGAACTGGCCGCGGTACTTGGTACCAGCTACCAGCGAGGCCAGGTCGAGGGTCACTACGCGCTTGTTGAACAGCACGCGGCTCACTTTCTTCTGAATGATGCGCAGCGCCAAGCCTTCTGCGATGGCCGTTTTACCAACGCCCGGTTCACCAATTAGAATCGGGTTATTCTTTTTGCGGCGGCTCAAGACCTGAGCCACACGCTCAATTTCTTTTTCGCGGCCCACAATAGGGTCGAGCTTGTCTTCTTCGGCCAGCTTGGTAAGGTCGCGGCCAAAGTTATCGAGCACCGGAGTGCGCGATTTTTCACCTGCCTTCTTAGCAGTGCCAGCGTTGCCAGCACCCTGCCCGCGGCCGGCACCACCTTGGCCCTGGCCGAAGAGGCGGTCATCATCGTCGTCAGCTTCTGGACCGGCTTTGGGGCCGGAAGGAGCTGCGCCGTGGTAGTCGAGCGAGTCGCGCACGGTTTCGTAATTCACGTTGAACTTGGAAAGGATTTGAGAAGAAATATTATCCTCATCGCGCAGAATCGAGAGGAGCAGGTGCTCGGTGCCGATGATTTCCGATTTGAAAATCTTAGCTTCCAAGTAAGTGATTTTAAGCACTTTCTCGGTTTGCTTCGTCAGCGGGATGGAGCCCGTGATGCTGGTGCCTTGGGTAGCGGTGTTGCGAGTAGCTTGCTCCAGCGCAAACTTTAATTCCTCGGTGGCTACCCCCAGCTTTTTGAGTAAGCCCAGGGCAGTGCCCTCACCCTCCCGAATCATGCCTAGTAGTAGGTGTTCGGTACCGATGTAGTCGTGGCCCAGCCGGATGGCTTCTTCCCGACTAAGGGAGATAACCTCCTTAACGCGGTTTGAAAATTTAGCTTCCATGCAAGCAAGATAGAAATAAGGCGTAGATATTCTTTCTACCAAGATAGAAGCGAATAGTTACGTTACGCTGATACGTAGGAAAGTGATGGTTATTTGAAAAACAAGCGCCTGCGTGCGAAGGTTCTCCGCGGCACTGAAGTAATTAGCTGAAAAACGGAGGGGTAGGCGCGGGCTAATTCTTTAATAAAACTATTTTGCGGCCTTACTTACTACCCTATCTATTTTATCAATCTATTAAAAACTGCCCCGCTGCTGGCCCTTGCATAAACAACAAATCCAGGATGCTGAGGCCAGGTACAAATGCAGGGCCAAATACCTGCTGGTAGGGGCGGTGCGACGGACTGTCAGGTTTTGACAAATCTGCGGCGCTTTTAGGTGTCAAGTAGTCGCGGTGGTCGAGAAGGAGGGGGGTAGGCGCGGGGCTAAATGGTGGCAGATACGCGGTAGTGAACTCGATGGGCAAGGGCCAGCGCAAGCAGCGCAGCAGCAGGCGCAAAAACTGGACGTTCAAGTCCCAGAGCAAGGTAGGCTTCTGGGCATAAATTTCCTCTAAGTAGTCAGCGTAGTAGCTAAAATACGGCGAGTTGCCATAGGCGGTTTGCAACGTCCGAAAGTGACGGTGCATCCAGTTCTGGCGGTAGTCTATTTCAATCTCACTGGTGCGAACTTTCCGGGAGCTGGCCCCGTCCACAACTGGCACCGTAAGCGGCTGCGGCCCTTGGGCAGTACGTACGAGGCAGCGATTGCGATACGTTTGCTTGTGGTAATGCTCGTGGGCATCGAGCAGCAGCGCATCGGCGGTTAGCAGTTGCTGAAAGTAAGGAATAGAAGGCAGATAATGCAGCTCGGTAAGAACAACGGACATGGCCGCAAGGTAAAACGGAGTGGCCCTGCATTCATCGGCGCCGGGCCGCGGAAGGGGGGTAGGGCCATTGGTTTTCCTGCATGGTGTCGTTGCGCCTTCGCTGTTGCACCCCCGGCCAGAGCGCCACTCTGTTGCACAGCGCTTAATTTTGCCTAATGCGTTTTCTGCTTTTACTAGTAGCCTTAACCGGCGTATTCTCGGCGCAAGCCGGCCCCCCAAAGCTGCTGCTGGAAGTAGCCCGTTTTCGCAGCCTCGACCAGGTGCAGAAGGGCGGCGAAATAGAGATTGCCGTCACGGTGCCCACCCAGCCGCTTACCTACCGCCAGCGGGCGCCCAAGTCGTTTCAGTCGTCGGCCGTGGTTGAGCTGTCGATTTTGAAAGCCGACGGCAAGCCCGCCTGGCAGGAAACCGTGACCTTGAAGCCCCCCGTGCTTACCGACACGACCATCAGCATCAAAAATCCGCTTAGCTTCCTAAAGCGCGTGGCCCTGCCCGATGGCACCTACACCCTGCGCGGACGCATCCGCGACCAGTACCGCAGCACCAATGGCGAAACCATCGTGGAGCAGCCGCTCGTTGTAGCCGCTCCTAAAAGCGTGGCTTTTAGCGACATTGTGTTTCTGGCGCGGCCAGCAGCCAAAGCGGCCGGCGAAAGTGTATTCAACCGCGGCGGCTACCTGCTCACCCGCGCGCCGGGTGGCAGCTACGGTCGGGGGGCCGATGTGGCTTTCTTCTACACCGAGCTAAACCAGCTGCCGGCTAGCCGGCCGGTGCTGCTGCACTACAACTTAGCCTCGGCCGACGGCAATGCCGTGGATGCCGATGGCCCGCCCGTGACGCCACAAACCGGCCGCCCTACCCCCCTGGTAGGCCAGCTGCCGCTCGTATCGCTCCCGCAAGGCTCCTTTGCGCTTACCATTGAGGTACGCGACGCGGCCACCAAAAAGGTGCTGGCCACCCAGCGCCAAACCGGGAGCCGCAGCCTCACCGACTTTGCCCCGGCCGGCGCGGGCGGGCTTCGATGAGTACGCCGGCTGGCCGGACCTTTGCCTGGTATTACTACCCCCTCAGTTGGCTGCTGCTGGCCTTGGCCCGTCTGCCCCTAGTGGTGCTCTACGTGCTGGCCAGGGGCATTTATGTGTTGCTGGCCTACGTGGTGCGGTATCGCTGGCGCGTGGTGCTGGAAAACCTGCGCAATTCTTTTCCAGAGAAAAGCGCCGCCCAAACAGTACTGATTGGCCGACAGTTTTACTGGCATTTTGCGCAGGTAATTGTCGAGATTCTCAAGCTGGCTGCCATTTCACCGGCCGAGCTGCGGCGGCGGGTCCGCTTTATAAACCCAGAGCTGATGATACGGCCCATTGCCGACGGCCAAGCGGTGCTCTCGCTGGGCTCGCACCGCGGCAACTGGGAATGGATACTTTCGGGCGCGGCGCTGGAGTTTCCGGGCCGGGCAGCTGGCGTGTATAAGCCGCTTAACAATGCTTTCTTCGAGCAGTTTATGCGCCGCCTCCGCACCCGGCTGGGGGCCAATGCCGTGCCCATGCTGGCTACCCTGCGCTACCTCGTGCAGCACCGCGGCCGCGGCCATACGCTCAGCCTGCTCACCGACCAGGCCGCTGGCCCCGAAGACCGCCCGTACTGGACTAGCTTCATGCACCAGGACGCCGGCTTCTACACCAGCGCCGAGCGCCTGGCCCAGCAATTCAACTGCGCCGTGCTCTACGTGGGCATTCGCCGGGTGCGGCGCGGTTATTATGAGATAAAATTCAGTGAGCTGCCCGATGGTCAAGCCGCAGTTGCAGCCGCCAATGCGCCCGACGAAGCCCAGCGCTACCTCATCACCGAAGCTTTTGTGCGGCACTTAGAGGCTGACATTCGGGCTACGCCCGAGCAGTATCTGTGGACGCACCGCCGCTGGAAGCATAAACGGCTATAAACTCATTGTTCTTGCGAGCGCAACGCAGGGGAGCGCGGCAATCGCCCCAGAACGATTCTCAAACGAGATGTTC
>CALMOO010000815.1:4320-8704 GCA_937871705.1 uncultured Hymenobacter sp. | reverse complement strand
GTCGGCCTACCCCCTGCAGAAGTTAAAAAGACAGGGTACTTGGCCTACTGTGCTGGTTGGTCAAATAGGCTCGCTCTTACCTTTGAGCCTCAACAAACTACGGGTGCTGACTTCGTCTTTGGGCTGTCATGTTCTATCCACTTGCGCTGCCTGGGCAGCTGCGGCGTTACTTGCTGCTCTTCGGCGGCCTCTGGCTGCTCCTGCTCCCGCCTGTCGCTGCCCAACCCGCCCCACCTAGCGTGCTCGTGGCGCGCCTACCCCCCTCGGGCCTACTGCTCAGCACAGGCTGGCGCTACCACCCCGGCGACAATCCCGCCTGGGCCCGGCCTGACTTCGACGACAGCCGCTGGGACACCATCACCGTCGCGCGGGCCGGCTTCCCGCTCCCCTTGCGGACCCGAATCGGCGCGGGCTGGTTTCGGCTGCGCCTGGCCGATACGCTACGCCTACAGGCGCTTAGTTTGACATTTGGTCAGTCATCAGCCGGCTTTGAGGTGTACGCCGATGGCCGCCGCATTGGTCACTACGGCAGCTTCAGCGCTAACCCGGCCCGGGTGCGGCCCGCCGGCTCCATTCCCTCCGCCCTAGACCTGGTTTTAGCTGGCCCCAGTCCGGAGCTGGTGCTGGCCGTGCGGTTTGCGCCCTAGTAGCCCGCGCTGCCGTTGCGTGCGGCACTTACCCACAACAAGCTAGTAGATTTTGAGCTTCGCTTGTGGAAACGGCAATTACTTCGGCAGGACGAGTTGCTGGAGCAACGCCGGTCTTTGCTTGATGCGCTGTCGAGTGGCATATTTCTGTTACTGGGCCTGCTGCACCTGGCCTTTTTCCGCCACAACCCGGCCCAGCGTGCCAATGCTTACTTCGCTCTTTATGCGCTGCTCAACTTTGCCCGCTACTTCTTAAGCGCCTTTTGGCCTGGCCTTGCTGCTGGTGCTCGCTTTTATAGCGCTGTTTCTGCTGTTCTCCCAAAGGCGGTCGTCGGACCTTTTTGGAGAGATGCTCAGTACCTTAGTCATCCTCAGTAATATAGCACCGGTCTGGGCCTCTCGCTCTCGCACGACATCATTGCCCAGGGCCACGGCGGCACGCTCACCGTCGAGAGCCGGCAGGGGGAGGGCGCCGAGTTTACCATCACGCTCCCAGTGGCCTAGCAAGCTCTCCTTGGCCGCTCAGCTGTACCAGACATCGCAAAAAGTAACAACAAAATCAGCACGATGCCGCACAAACAAGTAAAACTCAGGCAAACCGAAAAATCTGACTTAGAATTTTTCTTTCAATTTCAACTTGACGAAGAAGCTAACTATTTAGCTGCCTTTACGCCAACAAACCACACCGACCAAAAAGCATACATTGAGAAATTTACCAAATTTCTGACTGACCCGAGCATAACTATGCAGACCATCTTAATCGATGAAACCATCGCCGGAAGCATAGCAAAATTTGAGCGGGAAGGAGATGCTGAGATTACGTATTGGCTAGACAGAAACTTCTGGGGAAAAGGCATTGCCACAACCGCACTTAAAAACTTTCTGGCCATTGAAAATACAAGACCTATTTTCGGACGAGTTGCCTTTGACAATGTAGGGTCGCAGAAAGTATTGGAAAAAAGCGGTTTTGTAAAAATCGGCACAGACCAAGGTTTTGCAAATGCGCGACAAGCAGAGATAGAGGAGTTTATTTATAAACTGACCTAGGAATTACTAGAATAACGAACCGTTATCAGTTGGCTGGCCCACTGCGCCGTGCGCAGCCCGCCTCAATTGTGGTGGAAAGACTGCCGGTACGCCAGCGGCGAGAGGTCCGTCTTGGTTTTGAAAAACCGGCTGAAGGATTGCGGGTGCTCGAAGCCCAGCGCGTAGGCTACCTCGCTCACCGACAAGCTGGTGGCGGCGAGCTTTTCCTTGGCTTGCTCGATGAGTTTGTCGTGGATGTGCTGCTGGGCGCTTTGGCCGGTCAGCGTGCGCAGCATATCGCTCAGGTAGCTGGGCGACACGTGCAAGCGCTGCGCCAAGTACTGCACCGTGGGGATGCCCCGGCTGGGCAGGTCCTCGCTGCGAAAGCAGTCTTCTAGGGTTTCTTCCAGCTGTTGCAGCAAGTCGCTATGCACCGCTTTGCGCGTCAGAAACTGGCGTTTGTAAAAGCGGTTCGCGTAATTCAGCAGCAACTCGAGCTGGGCCACGACTACATCCTGGCTGAATTCATCGAGGCGGCTGGCTAGCTCCTCTTCCATCGTTTTGAAGAGGGCCAGGAGCAGTTCTTTTTCCTGTTCCGACACGTGCAGCGCCTCGTTGGCCGAGTAGGTGAAGAAGCCGTACTGCCGTATCTTTTTGGCTAGGGGGTAGTTGGCTAAAAACTCCGGGTGAATCAGCAGGGCGTACTGGGAGCACGCGCCTACCCCACGCTCGTCCGTGCCGCCGATAATCTGGTTGGGGGAGGCAAACAACAAGCCGCCCTCGTCAAAGTCATAATACCCCTGCCCATACCGGAGCTTGCTGCTCAGCTTGGGCCGGTAGGAGATTTTATAGAAGCTCAGCACATGGGCTTGGTGAGAATCGCCACTCGCCGCGGGCACGCGGGCACTGCTGACGAGGCTAATTAGCGGGTGCAAGGGCGGCGGCAAGCCCAGGGCCCGGTGCGCATCAGACAAAGAGGCAAACCGAAGCGGTGCGTTTTCTGGCTTTTTCATTTCGCTTATGTAGTACCACAGGCAACCGGTAGCTACCTAAACTACCGGTTGCCTGTGGGGTTTACTTGGCTGCGCCTTGGGCCGCGGCGGCCACGGTGTCCCAGGCATCCCAGGTAGCGAGGCGCTCGGCGTAGGCCGCGCGCACTGCGGCCAGGTTGTGGCTGCCCAAGAACAGCCGCAGGGGCGGCTGCGCGGCGTCTACCACGGCAAAGAGGGCCCCGGGGGTAGCGGCTGGGTCGCCGCGCTCCATGCTTCGTAAGGCCGCGAAAAACTGGTTTTTGAAGTCGGTGTACACTTCCAGGCCGGCCGCAAAGCGCAACGACTCGGGGCTACCAAACTCCGTGGCGTAGGCCCCGGGCTCGATGATGGTGACCTTAATGCCAAACGGGGCCACTTCGGCGGCCAGGCTTTCGTGAATTGCCTCGAACGCCCACTTGGTGGAAGCGTAGTAGCCAATGACCGGCATGGTGACGTGGCCCAGGCTGCTCGAAGTGCCCAGAATGTGGCCGCTGCCCTGCGCCCGCAGCAGCGGCAAGGCGGCCTGAATGACGGAAACGGCGCCGTACACGTTCGTTTCGTACATGGCCCGAATTTCGTCCAGGCTAGCCTCCTCGATGGTGCCGACCAGGGAGTAGCCGGCGTTGTTGAGCACGACGTCGAGCCGCCCGAAGTGCGCGTGGGCCTGCGCCACGGCTGCCTTTACTTGCGCGGGGTTGGTTACGTCCAGCTCCAGGGTCAGCACGTTGGCGCCGTATTGCTCGGTTAAATCGGCGAGGCTGGCCAGCTGGCGCGCCGTGGCGGCCACCTTATCGCCCCGTTGCAAGGCGGCCTCCGCCCAGACGCGGCCAAAGCCGCGGGAAGCGCCCGTGATAAACCAGATTTTGGGGATAGTGCTAGCAGCTAGTGTGGTGCCAGTTTGCCCGGCGGGGTGCGGTTGTGGAGTCATAAAATGGAGTGCGTTAGAGAACAGGACAAAAGTCCGGGTCAGCTATTGGCCGTCCGTAGCCTGATTGCGGAAGTTTGTAGCCTAAATGAAGCGCTAGCCGGGCGGCAGCGGGTACACCTAGTTTTTTCGGCGCTCCGCACCTGTGGCTCATTAACATATAGTAGCAATTCGCTCTGGCACTGGCCCAAACCAGCCAGCGACCTAGGACAGATTTTGCTTGTGTAAAGCACTATTTTGTGCATCCCTACCCCCCCCAACCGGAACTTTGCGGAGTGGCGCACCGCCAAAGTGGCGCAAGGCGTACTTAAACTTCTGGTTGACATCCTGCTCGGTACGTACCGGGCCATGCGCCGGGGCGATTTTGCGGCCGCACACCATGCGCAACGTGCTCGCCGGTATGCTCCGGCCGGCGGCCGGCTAGGCTTTGCCGGAGCAGGTGCTGGTTGAAAAATGTGCCGGTACTCTGCTCACTGTCTTACCGTTCGCCTCAGACATTATACTTGGTGGCCCAGTCCTTCATGGCCACCAAGATGGGACTTAAGTCCTGGCCAACCTCAGTCAGGCTATATTCCACGTGGGGCGGGACTACCGGGTGAGCCACGCGATTTATCAGCTTATCGGCTTCCAGTTCTTTCAAATGCTGAATGAGCATTTTCTCGGTGATGGCGGGTATTTCGCGCTTGAGTTCTCCGTAGCGCTTGGGGCCACTAAGCAACCGGTTGATGATAAGTGGCTTCCAGCGCCCGCCTATC
>CALMOO010000815.1:0-4310 GCA_937871705.1 uncultured Hymenobacter sp. | reverse complement strand
GGGTAAAAGTGACGGGGCACTTGGTAGCATTTTCGCGCTTGTTGGCTTGGTTGGTGGAAGCGGATTTGACGGCCGTCATGGGTGCCTACTTTCGGGTGAGTACTTGTGCAAAAGTAAGTGCAACCGGACCTTTGCCATCTCAATTAACCCGTCAGCAATACTTGATATGGAACAGTTTATGAAGGCCGTTTGCGCCACGGCAGACCACGGTATCAGCGTGCAGCAGGTGCCCAGACCTACCCACGCCGCCCCGGGCCACCTGCTGCTTAAAATGATGGCCTGTGGCATCAACCCCGGCGACAAGGCCCTCATTGGCCGCACTATGTTTGCGCCCGGCTCCGTCCCCGTGAGCCAGCACGACATCTACGGGGCTTCCGGGGCGGGCGAGGTGCTGGCCGTGGGGCCGGGGGTGCCCCCGGCCTACGCCGGCAAACAGGTGGCCGTCTACCGTTCCTTGCAGTTCAGCGACCAACTGGCGGGCCTGTGGAGCGAGTACGCGCACGTGCCGTACCTCGACTGCGTGCTGCTGCCCGACGACGTACCGCTGGCCGCGTACGCGGGCTCGCTGGTCAATGCCATTACGCCGTATGCGTTCTGGAAGCAAATCGTCAGCGAGGGGCATCGGGGCATCATTTGCACGGCGGGCACGTCGGCCACCGGCATTGCCCTGCTAGGCGTGTGCCTGGCGTACGGCATCCCGCTCATCTCCATTGTGCGCACGGCCGCCGGCAAGCAAACGCTGGAAGCGTTGGGGGCTACCTGCGTCGTGGTGCAGGCAGAGGCCGACTTTACCGCGCAGCTCCAGGCAGCGGCGCAGCGGCTGGCCGCCACGGCCGTTTTTGATGGGGTAGGCGGCGAAATCCTCAACCAGATAGTCGCATTCTTGCCGGCAAACTCCACTATCTATTGCTATGGGTACCTAGGCGATGGTACGCCCTTAACGATTCATACCCAGGTCCTTCAGCGGGGCCTGACCATCCGGCCGTTTAGCAATTTTAAAACGGCCACGGTCCAGGACCCTTCCCAATTAGCGGCTGCGCTGACTGCTATTCAGGAAATCATTCGCATGCCTCACTTTACCACTAAAATAGGTAAGGAATTCAAGCTGGAAGAAATTGCCGAAGCGCTGCAATTCGTGGCGGAAGCTGGTGAAAAGGCCATTTTGTGCCCGGCTAGCTGAAACTGGAATGGCCTTGGGTTACAGCCAATTAGTTTAAACGCTGACCATGAACGAAATCGCCTGTGACCTGGGCTTTGCGCATCCGCAATCGCTGAGTAAGTTATTTAAGAGCCAAACCCAGCTCTCGCCCCGGCAATTTTGCCAATCATTTGCGTGAGCGACGCGCGCCTCAAACAAGGCGGTCCAAGCCGGGGAGGGGGGTAGGAAGGGCCGTCAGCACTTTCGCTGCTTGCTTGCCGTCTCCTCCCTGATGACGCCGCCGGATATCCTTGCCGCTTCTTTGCTCGAACTATTGCCGGGGCCGCGGGCCAGCACGGGGCCGATGTAGACATTGCCGACCGCTTTGGCGGTTGAGTACACTGGGCAGGTACTATCCGGCTGCTGGGTGCTTGCGTGGGGCCCGTAACTTTTGTCCAGCTTTGCGTAAATAGGCGTTCGCCAGGCGCTTTTGCGCGCAACTTCGTCGGCGCTTCCCCTCTTTGCTGGTTTCTGCCCGTCTGCTCATGGCCCTTGGTGCCCCCGCCTCAGTTCCTACCCCCTTCCGGCCCGAGGGCCTGCTCTTCGACTTGCTGGCCGTCTCGCTCACCGGCATCAATGTGCTGAGCCCGGTTTACGACCCTGCCGGCGAGCTAGTGGACTTTGCCATCGAGTACCTCAACCCCGCCGCCCAGCGCATGACCGGCCTGGCGGAGCGGCCCGGCGGCACGCTGCTCACCTGGTTTCCGCACATCATCGCCGCGGGCGTATTGAGCCACTACCGGCGCGTGTACGAAGCCGGCGCCACCGAGGTGTACGAGGTAAACTACCAGGCTGACGGCCTCGACAACTACTTTCGCCTGGCCCCCCGCCGCAGCGGCGACTGGCTCATCGTTAGCTTCACCGATACCAGCGACCAGGACCGCAGCGCCGTGGAACAGGCCTTGCGCGCGGCCCAGGCCGCCGAGCAAGCCGCGCGGGCCGAAGCGGAAGCTCAACGCCAGCACCTCTACCGCATTCTGGAGAATTTTCCGGCCGTCGTGGCCAGCTACCGGGGGCCCGAGCATGTGTTTGAGCTTGTTAGCCACCGCTTCCAGCAGGATTTTCCTACCCGCCCCATCAAGGGCCTGCCCGTGCGCCAGGCCCTGCCCGAGCTCGAAGGCCAGCAGTACTACGAAATCCTGGACGGCGTGTACCAAACCGGGGAGCCCTTTTACGGCACCGAGCTCAAGACGTGGGTAGACCTGACCGGCACCGGGCAGCTGCAGCTGCAGTACTACAACGTATGCTTCCAGGCCACCCGTGACAGCCAGGGCCGTATCGACGGCATCTTAAACTTCGCCTACGACGTGACGGACGCGGTACTGGCCCGCCAGCAGTTGCAGCAGCTCAACCAGGAGCTGGAAACCCGGGTGCAGCAGCGCACCGAGCAGCTGCGCCACCAGCAGGGCCTGCTGTCCCAGATTATGCGGCAGGTGCCGGCCGCCATTGCCACGCTCAGCGGCCCCGAGCACCGCTACACGTTTTTTAACGATGCCTACCAGGCCTTGTCGGGGGGGCGCACCAGCCTGGAGCGGCCCGTGGCCGAGGTATTTCCGGAGGTGGTGGGGCAGGGCTTCATCGGCTTGCTCGACCAGGTGTACGCTACCGGCGAGCCCTTTATTGGCACCGAAACGCCCGTCCAGCTCTTCGACGCGGCTACCGGGCAGCCCGAGCCGCACTACATCGATTTTATCTACCAGCCCCTAACCGATGGCCAGCACCAGACCCAGGGCATTCTGGCCTTCATCGTCGATGTGACTGATAAAGTGCTGGCCCGGCAGCAGGCCGAAGCCTTGCAGGCCCAGCTGCTGGCCGCCGCTCAGCAGCAGACCAACCAGCGGGCGCTGCTCTACCAGGTGTTTGAGCAAACGCCCGCTGCCATCTGCATTCAGCGCGGCCCCGAGCACCGCTTCGAGTACGCCAATGCCGCCTACCAGCAGTTTTTCCTGGGGCGCGACCTGCTTGGCAAAACGGCCGCCGATGCCATTCCCGAAATCGTAGATAGCGGCGTTTTGGCCTTACTCGACCACGTTTACCAAACTGGCGAGACTTACTACGGCTACGAGTTGCCGCTGCTTATTGCCCAGCCCGACGGGCACCCGCCCAGGCAGATGTACTTCACCTTTACGTACCAGGCCTACCGCGAAAACGGCGAGATTGTCGGCATCTCTACCTTCGCCTACAACGTGGCCGAGCAGGTGCAGGCCCGCCAGCAACAAGAAGCCGAGCAGCGGCAGCTGCACGAGCTGTTCATGCAAGCCCCGGCGCCCATCGTCATTCTCGATGGCCCGGAACTGGTGTTTCAGTTGGTTAATCCGGCCTATCAGCTCATCTTTCCGGGCCGCGAGCTGGCGGGCAAGCCCTTGCTGGAAGCCCTGCCCGAGCTGGTTGGCACGCCCATCCCGGACTTGTTCCGGCGCGTGTACCAGACCGGCGAGCCGATAACGGTGCACGAGCTGCCTTTGCTGCAGGCGCGCCACAAGGGGCATGCCCCGGAGGAAATCTACTGGACCTTCACGTACCAGGCCCGGCGCGCGGCCCACCGGCTTATCGATGGCGTGCGCGTCTTTGCCCACGACGTCACCGAGCAGGTGCGCACCCGCCAGCGCGTGCAAGAATTGAACGAAAAGCTAGCCAACATCAACCAGGAGCTGGCAGCCATCAACGAGAAGCTGACGGCCGCCAACGAGGAGCTCAACGAGACTAACGCCCAGCTCACGCGCACCAACGTGGACCTGGACAACTTTATCTACACCGCCTCGCACGACCTGAAAGCGCCCATCTCGAACATCGAAGGCTTGCTGCTGGCCCTCGAGCAGGAACTGCCCGCCGCGGGGAGGGTAGGCCAGGTGCCCTACATGCTGGCCCTCATGCAGGAAGCCACCGAGCGCTTCCAGCGCACCATCTTGCACCTGACGGATGTGTCGCGCCTGCAGCAAGAGCACAGCCAGGCCAGTGAGCAAGTGCCGCTGGGCCCCGTTATCGAAGCGGTGTGCCTCGACTTGCTGCCCCTCATTCAGCAAACTCAGGCCCAGCTCGATGTGCAGGTGCCGCCCTCCCTGACCTTGACCTGCTCGGAAAAGAACCTGCGCTCGGTGGTGTACAACCTGCT
>CALMOO010000814.1:3642-7841 GCA_937871705.1 uncultured Hymenobacter sp. | reverse complement strand
ATGCATAGTGGCCCCCTGGGTTTTTCTGCTTGCTAAGCTGCTGGCCACTTAAATTTCCAACTTGGCTACTCAACTTTTCATCCAGCGGTAGTCAATAAAAGGCAGACAGAAACTTGGTTAGTGAGGCTTTTCTTCTAAGAGTACGTCAGGCAAAGTATGCTGCACGTAGTCAAGCATCTTGTCGAGCAGCGAGTTAGATAGGTTCGGCAGCAACGGCAGTAAAAATGTCGCATCAGTGGTGTCTACGTGGCCAGTTAAGTCCAGCAGCTTCTCGGCCGTGGCCACGCGAAAGCCCATCCGCCAATCGGCAAAGCGGCGCCGCTCGAGAGCCCCCCCCGCCAGTAGGGCCAAGTGCCGATGGCGAGGGTCGCGGGCAATGTGCAAGAAATAAAGGCTGTGTACGGCCTCCACATTCCCTTCCAGAACTTGCAAAAAGCGTCCTTCTGGCGTGTAAAGCAGCAAGCCAGTGAGGCCATACGTCTCGTTATGCTGTCGCGCCTGCTGAAGTAAATGAGCCAACTCAACTTCAGAAAACGGGCGGGTGGCCTGGCTTTCGTAAATGAGATGGTAAAGAGACATGGCACGTAATACGGAGAGCCCTGGCTAGTAGTTCCGCTTAGCTAAATTATCAGACCAGCGCGATTTCGGCTACGGGCAGCGTATCGCTGGTCACCAAGTCTTTCTCCAAACGCAGGTTATCAATGATAAACTCCTGACGAGCGGGCGTATTCTTCCCCATATAATAGGCCAGCACTTGCTGAATGCTACGGTCTGACTGTAGAATGACCGGCTCCAGTTTGATGTTCTCGCCGATAAATTTGCCGAACTCGTCGGGCGATATTTCGCCGAGCCCTTTGAAGCGCGTCACCTCGGGGTTGCGGCCCAGCTTGCGCATGGCCTCTTGCTTCTCGCTTTCGGAGTAGCAGTAGATGGTTTCTTTCTTATTGCGCACCCGAAACAAGGGGGTTTCAAGAATGTAGACGTGGCCATTGCGCACCAGGTCGGGGAAGAACTGCAGGAAAAACGTGAGCAGCAGCAAGCGAATGTGCATGCCATCGACGTCGGCATCGGTGGCCACAACTACGCGGTTGTAGCGCAGGCCTTCGAGGCCTTCTTCGATGTTGAGGGCGTGCTGGAGCAGGTTGAACTCCTCGTTCTCATACACTATTTTCTTCTTGAGGCCGAAGCAGTTGAGCGGCTTGCCACGGAGGCTGAACACGGCTTCCAGCTCCACGTTGCGGCTCTTAGTGATGCTGCCGCTGGCCGAGTCGCCTTCCGTGATGAAGAGGGTAGTAAGCGGCTCTTTTTCGGCGCCGTCCTTGGCGTTTTCGCCCAGGTGGAAGCGGCAGTCGCGCAGCTTACGGTTATGGAGGTTGGCTTTTTTGGCGCGCTGGTTGGCCAGCTTTTTCACGCCGGCCATGTCCTTGCGCTCGCGCTCGCTTTGCAGAATGCGCTTGAGCAGGAGTTCGGCCGCCTGGGGGTTTTTGTGCAGGTAGTTATCGAGGTGCTCCTTTACGTAGTCCAGGATGAAGCCGCGCACCGTGGGGCCATCGGGGCCCATGTTGATGCTGCCGAGCTTAGTCTTGGTCTGGCTCTCGAAGACTGGCTCTTGCACCCGCACCGAGATAGCGCCAATGATGCTGGCCCGAATGTCGGCAGCGTCAAACTCCTTCTTGTAGAACTCGCGCACGGTTTTTACCACCGCTTCGCGAAACGCAGCTAAGTGCGTGCCGCCCTGCGTGGTATACTGGTCATTAACGAAGGACTAGTACTCCTCGCCGTAGTCGTTGCCGTGGGTCAGGGCCAACTCAATATCTTCGCCTTTGAGGTGAATGATGGGGTAGCGCAGGCTTTCGGCGTCGGTTTTGTGGTCTAGCAAATCGCGCAAGCCGTGCTCCGAGACAAACTTCTGGCCGTTGAAGTTGATGCTGAGGCCAGCGTTGAGGTAGCAGTAAAAGCGAATCTGATTTTCGAGGTACTCCGGGATGAAGCGGTAGTTCTTAAAAATGGTATCGTCGGGCTGAAACACCATGAGCGTACCATTGCGCTGGCTGGTTTTCACGGGGGTAGGGTCGTTTACCAGCTGGCCCTGCGAAAACTCGGCGGCTTTCATCTGGCCATCGCGCACGCTCTGCACCACAAAGTAGCTGCTAAGCGCGTTCACGGCCTTGGTCCCTACCCCGTTCAAACCCACCGACTTCTGAAACACCTTGCTGTCGTACTTGCCGCCGGTGTTGATTTTACTTACTACGTCTACCACCTTACCCAGCGGGATACCGCGGCCGTAGTCGCGCACCTGCACGCGGCTTTCCGAAATCTTGATTTCGATGGTGCGGCCATAACCCATGACGTGCTCATCGATGCAGTTGTCGATTACTTCCTTGACCAGCACGTAGATGCCATCGTCGTAGCTGGAGCCGTCGCCGAGCTTACCGATGTACATGCCGGGACGCAGCCGAATGTGCTCGCGCCAGTCGAGTGAGCGGATGCTGTCTTCGTTATAGCCGTGGTCGGGGGTAGTAGCCACGGGCGCGGCTAGTAGTTCGTCGTTCATCACAAAATTTTCGTATGCGAGGGCAGTTTGAGGTAAAATAACGCAGAAAACCGCGTTAAACCTATACTTCTCTTGCCAGGCTGCTTAGCCAAGCTTGCCAATGCGGTTGGTTTTTTAACCTAAATTACAGCTGCAAGGTTCAGCCCGCGAGGCTGCAATTTGTGCGAAGGAGTGGCTAAGCAGCATCTCCTTGACGTAAGCGCGGCCGTACTCTAAAAGACTAAAGCGCTGAGAAGCCTTTTTTCTACTCACCGAATGACGAACGCATTCATCAACTCTAAACTTTAAACTCCCTATTCGCAGAAATGCTACCCCTGCCCAACCAACTCAACAAGCCGCGCAACATTCCCGGCCAATCATTCAACCACGCCCCTACCGAGATTAAGCAGCCGCCCGTGGTGCACTACACTTTTTTGTTGGTGGGGTTGTCGCTGCTGGTGTTTGTTCTGCACAAGCTCGATAATTTGCTGCTGCCGCTGATTTATGCTATTTTGCTCTCGCTGCTGCTTATGCCGCTCGTGACACGGCTCGAAAAGTGGCGCTGGCCCCGAATGCTGGCCATTGCCACGTCCATTCTGTTGGTCCTTCTGGGCATTGCCGGGTTGTTCGCGTTTTTCGGCTCGCAGATAATCAGCTTGCGCACGGAGCTACCGCTTATTCAAAGCAAGCTGGTCGTGCTCTTCGACCAGCAGCAGCAGGTGCTGAGCAAGCGGTTTCATTTTCAGCCTATGAGCCACGATGAGGTCATTGATTCGTCGCTGTCGGCGCTGCAAAAACAGTCGAGCAAATACCTGGGCTCGACCCTTAACACCACGCTGGGCGTGCTAAGCACTGTGACGCTGGTGCCCATCTATATTTTTTGTTTCTTGTACTACCGCGACCACCTGCGGCAGTTTATGTTCCGCTTTGTAGAGCCCGACAAGCGCACAGTGGTGCTGCACACCGTTGATAATATCCAGAATGTGGTGCAGGGTTACATGTCGGGGCTATTTACCGTTATTGTGGTCGTATCTGTGATGAACGCTATTGGCCTGCTGGCGCTCAGCCTGAAGTACGCTATTTTCTTCGCCGTTTTCGCTTCCGTGCTGGCCGTTATTCCTTATATCGGCATTATTGTGGGCTCTATCGTGCCCGCGCTTATTACCTACGTCGAAACCGGCTCGCTCACGCACGGGCTGCTGGTTATCGGGGTGTTTATGCTGGTGCAGTTTATTTCGGATAACATTCTGGCGCCGCTCATTACGGCTTCAAAAGTCAGTCTTAATCCGCTCACGGCCATTATCGCCCTTATTCTGGGGGCGCAGCTGTGGGGCACGCCGGGCATGATTCTGAGCGTGCCGCTGTCGGCGGTTAACAAAGTGGTGCTCGACGCCAACAAGGCCACCGAGCCCTGGGGCTTTTTGCTGGGCGATGTGGGTAGTGGTGAAAGCACGCCCAAAGACCCGAGCGATGACCGCAGCTTTGTGGCCAAGCTGCTAGACCGCCTGCGGGGCAAGCGGCCGCCCCTGGCCCCTGCCCCGGGCCTACCCCCCCTTTAAGCAGTGGAGCCCGCTTGGCTGCGCTGCAGCAAAGTTTTTTGGCTCGAAAGCAACCTCGCGCGCGGCTTCCTGCGTAAACGGAGCCTGAACAGTCGTTTCGACTTTCG
>CALMOO010000814.1:2248-3632 GCA_937871705.1 uncultured Hymenobacter sp. | reverse complement strand
CTTATGGCTACCATCTCAGAAAACACCGCCCGCGCCTTCACCGACCTTGTTCAACTCAACCACACGTCGGTAAAGGGCTACCAGGAAGCTGCCGAAGGCGTGCAAAGCGTTGAGTTAAAATCGCAGCTCAGCCAGTTCTCGCAGCAGCGCGCACAGTTTGTGTCGGAGCTAGAGCAACAGGCCAACCAGCTGGGCATTTCGGCTACCCACGACACGACAATTGAAGGCGTGGCTACCGAAGCCGCCGCTGCCGTACACCGCGGCTGGATTAATTTGAAGTCGGCCATCACGGGCCAGAACGACTCGGCCATTCTGGGCGAGTGCGAAACCGGTGATGAAGCCGCTCTCAAGGCCTACGAGACTGCCCTGCAGGCCCAGGACCTGACGCCGGCCGCCAAGACGATTATCGAGCAGCAGCGCAGCCAAATCCTGAGCGCTAAAAACTGGGTAACCCAGCACAAACACTAAGCTCTTTGAGCTATCAATTTTTAGGAAAGCCCGCTGGTGCAAACTGGCGGGCTTTTTTTATGCGCACCGGGCAACCAACCGGCGCCCTAACTTTGTTAGCATCCTGCCTACCGAAATTACGCTGCCCTTGTACGCTATTATTGACCTTGAAACCACCGGCGGCCAGCCCGCAAATGACCGCATCACCGAGCTGGCCATTTTTGTGCACGACGGCCAGCGGGTGGTTGACTCCTACACTACGCTGGTCAATCCGGGCCGCAGCATTCCGCCGTTCATCACGCAGCTCACGGGCATCACTAACGACATGGTGGCCGATGCGCCGCGCTTTCATGAGGTGGCGCGCAAGGTGGTCGAGATGACGGAAGGCTGCGTATTTGTGGCTCATAATGTGCGGTTTGATTATTCCTTTCTAAAGAAGGAGTTTGCCGACCTGGGCTACAACTACTCGCGCAAAACGCTATGCACGGTGCGCTTGAGCCGCTCGCTCATTCCGGGGCAGGCGAGCTACAGTTTGGGCAAGCTGTGCCAGAGTATCGGTATTCCGCTCAATGGCCGCCACCGCGCTGCCGGCGATGCTGAGGCCACGGCCATACTCTTTGCCCGACTCCTGAAAATAACCCAAGACAGCGATGCCGAGGCCGACGCGGCCGATGCCCTGGCCCGCGTAGATGCGCTGGCGCCGGCCGGCCGCAGCACCGGCGCGGCTAACGCGGATGGGACCGGCAAGCAGCCCAGCCCGCGCCGAGTGGCGGCCATGGCGCAGGCTATTAAAACTGCTCTCCTACCCCCCCTCATCTCGCCCGAGAAGGTGGCCTCGCTACCGCAGGAAACGGGTGTGTACTACTTTCATAACGAGGCGGGCGAGGTGATTTACGTGGGCAAGAGTATCAACATCTACAAGCGCATTCAGCAGCAC
>CALMOO010000814.1:0-2238 GCA_937871705.1 uncultured Hymenobacter sp. | reverse complement strand
CAGTGGATGTGAAGTCGCGCAAGAGCCTCGATTTTAAGAACTCTATTGCCGATATTACTTGGGAGCTGACGGGCTCGGAACTGGTGGCCCTGCTGTATGAGTCGCACTTAATCAAGCAGCTGAAGCCGGCGTACAACCGGGCACAGCGGCGCTCGGTGTTTCCGGCCGGCATCTACCTCAAGGTGGATGAGCAGGGCTATAAATGCCTCTACTACGGCCGAGCCGATGCGCGCAACTCGGAGATTCCAATTATTGCGCTCGGCAATCAGTACAAGGCACAAGGCTTTCTTTACCACAAGGTTGCGAAATATAACTTATGCCAAAAGCTGTGCGGGCTGTACAAAACGACGGGCTCCTGCTTCGACTACCAGGTGCACCGCTGCCAGGGCGCCTGCGTGGGCCAGGAGCCGCCCGAGAGCTACAACCTGCGCGTGGACGAAGCGGTGGACAGCATCAGGTACGAGCACGAATCGTTCGTGGTAATCGGGGCGGGGCGGCGGGCCGAGGAGAAGTCGCTGGTCGTGATTGAGAACGGCCACTACGTGGGATTTGGGTATGTAGATGAGACGTTTACGGCGCGCAAGCTGGCCGATTTTCGCGAAGCCGTGCAGCCATATTCCGATAATAAAGACGTGCAGCAGATTATTCGCCAGCACCTGCGCACCAAGCGCAAGGGCGAGCAGGTGAAGGTATTTGCCTAAGGCGGCCCTACCCCTGCTGAAGCAACGAGGGTGGCCGACGGCGCTATCTTGCGCGAAACTGGTTCATTGCTACCTTTTACTACTTTCATGCAAGTACCCGCTTCCACGCCCGGCTCGGGCACGTTTCCTGGCCTTATCACCCGTGAGCACGAGCCGCTTAACCTGGAGCTGCCTTTTCCAACGCTGACCGACTGGCTTATTCCTGCCAACCAATTTTACGTGCGCAGCCACTTTGCCATTCCGCAGCTGGCAGCCGACGAGTGGCGCCTGCACATTGGCGGCGCGGTGCGGCAGGCGCTGACTTTCAGCTACGATGAGCTACGCCAGCTGCCGGCCCGCACGGTGGCGGCCACGCTGGAATGCGCCGGCAACGGGCGCTCGCGGCTGGTGCCCAAGGCCAAGGGCCTGCTTTGGGAACAAGGGGGGGTAGGCAATGCGGAATGGACCGGCGTGCCGCTGGCGCGGCTGCTTGAGCAGGCGGGGGTAGCAGCCGAGGCGGTAGAAGTCATTTTTGAGGGGGCTGATAAGGGTAGCATCAATGACGAGCCGAAGTCGCCGGGCGTCATTGCCTTTGCCCGCAGCCTGCCGCTGGCCAAGGCTTTGGCGAACGAGGTGCTGGTGGTATATGCCATGAACGGCCAACCCCTGACGCCCGAGCACGGCTTTCCGGTGCGGCTGGTGGTGCCGGGCTGGTACGGCATGGCTTCGGTGAAGTGGCTGCAAAACATCATCGTGAGCCCTACCCCCTTCGACGGCTACTGGCAGACGCTGGAGTATGCCTACTGGCACCGCGTGCATGGCCAACCTACCCTAGCGCCAGTAGCCGAGATGCAGGTGAAGGCCGAAATAGCGCGGCCAGCCCAGTACGAGGTGCTGCCCGCTGGCGCGCCCTACCGGGTATTTGGGGCCGCCTGGGGCGGCGCCAGTGAGATTGCGCAAGTGGAGGTGAGCACCGATGGCGGCCACACCTGGCAGCCCGCCCGACTGCTGGGCGAAGCGGTACCGTTTGCCTGGCGCTTCTGGGAATTTGCCTGGGCTACTCCCTCGGTGGCAGGGCGCTACCAGCTGTCGGCGCGGGCTACCGACGCGGCCGGACGAGTGCAGCCAGCCGAGCACAACCCTGATTTTCGGACGTATATGGTGACGAAGATTGCCGTGATTGAGGTGGTGGTGGCGTAGGGGTTTGCTACACCGCGGGCAGAATCTTCTACGTAGCTACAAAGCACAGGTACAAAGCACAGGCGCATAGGGAAACCGGAATCTTACGCACCGCTCGGCGCAATTATATACCGCCAGGCCAAGCCGATTTCAGCATTTTTGTTGTTTGTCTGATAGTGCCCGCGTGGGCCCGGCCAGCGGCAGCACCCGCTAACCTTATTGCTGGGCCTGCCTCGATTCTCTGCCATGCAACCCCTTCCGCCTACCCTTAGCCCAGTGCAAACGGCTACCCTCGCCATTGAGGGCATGACGTGCGCTTCGTGCGCCAACTTTGTGGAGCGCGCTCTTACCCGCACGCCCGGCGTGCAAAGCGCCCAGG
>CALMOO010000813.1:3651-7091 GCA_937871705.1 uncultured Hymenobacter sp. | reverse complement strand
GTTATTAGCCAAGCCTTCGGTAATGAGCTTTTGCAGCGCGGGGTCGGTAAAGAGCTGCTGCCAGGGCCGCGAGCCAATCGAAGTGGTGTCGGTAGTGGCTACGTCGCGGTAGAGGCCCGTGGTGGCCGTTTCGGGGCGGCCATATTGGTGCAAAATCCCGCAGCTACCCGCCGCGAGTATAAGTAATGGAGCAAGGAACCGGGGTATTCTCGGGGAGGTCATTAGGCTGATTTTGATACTTATACGCGGCGGACTCTGGCCCAGCGCTTTGCGCCCTACCCCCCTTGGCTGGCGAGAGGAGGGTAGGGCGGGTGGCTAGGCTATGGCCGGCTCGGGCTTTGGTGCGGGGGCCGGCTTTTTCTCGCCGTCTTTGGGGGGCGTGCCACCTTCGGCCTCTTCCTGCTCAAGCTGCTCCTGCGTCTTGGGCGGGCCGCTGATGCGCTCCTGCAAGCCCTCAAACGTCATAAATAGCACCGGGATGAAGAACACCCCGACCAGCGTCCCAAACAGCATGCCGCCGATGGCCCCGGCCCCAATGCTGTGGTTGCCCTGAGCGCCCGCACCGGTGGCAAACAGCAGCGGTAGCAGGCCAAAGACGAAGGCAAAGGAGGTCATCAGAATCGGGCGCAGGCGGGCTTTGGCGCCTTCCAGGGCCGCCTCCACTATGCTCATGCCGCCGCCGCGCCGCCGCGAAAGCGAAAATTCTATCATCAGAATGGCGTTCTTGGCCAGCAGGCCGATGAGCATAATCACCGAAATCTGCAGGTAGATATTATTGTCGATGCCGAAAACCTTTGCGAACAAGTACGTGCCACTCAGACCGATAGGCAAGGACAGCAGCACCGCAAACGGCAGAATGTAGCTCTCGTACTGCGCACTCAGCAGCAGGTACACGAAGATGAGCGAGAGCGCAAAAATGTAGAGCGACTGCTTGCCGCTACCCTGCTCCTCGCGGCTAATGCCCGAAAACTCGAAGCCATAGCCCGCCGGTAAGCTCCGGGCCGCCACTTCCTGAATGGCCACCAGCGCCTGCCCCGAGCTGGAGCCCGGCTTGGGCGAGCCGTTGACCGAAATGGCCGTGAACAGGTTGAAGCGCGAGAGCGTTTCGGGGCCGTAGATGCGCTGCAGCGTCACAAACTCGGTGATGGGCGCCATCGCGCCGCTGGCATTGCGCACAAATATCTTGCTTAAGCCCTCGGGGTTAGCGCGGTAGCTGGTGTCAGCCTGCACCATTACGCGGTACTGCTTGCCAAACTGGTTGAAGTTAGAGGCGTACGAGCCGCCGTAATACACCTGCATGGCGTTCAGGATATCGGCTTCGGTCAGGCCGGCTTCTTTCACTTTCGCCACGTTCACGCTCAGCTGGTACTGCGGAAAGCCGGGGTTGAAGGCCGTCGTGGCATACTGGATTTCGGGCCGCTTATTGAGCGCCGCCAGGAAGTCCTGCGACACCTTATAGAAATCGGCCGTCGAGTGGCCGCCCCGGTCTTGCAGCTGAAACGTGAAGCCGCTCGTTTGGCCAAAGCCCGTGATGGTGGGCTGCGAAATACTGCGAATATCGCCCGCCCGAATATTGGCCGTAAGCTGCGTTATTTTGGCAATAACATCTTCGTTATTAACACCTTTGCGCTGGTCCCAGGGCTTGAGGCGCACAATCACCATGCCGTAGGCGCTGCCGCTGCCGGCCAAGAAGTTCTGGCCCGTAATGCGCAGCGTACCCAGCACCGACGGAATGGTGCGAATCAGGCTATCTACCTGGTTGTTAACGGCCGTAGTACGCTCCAGCGTCGAAGCGGGGGGTAGGGACACGTTGACGTAGATGGTGCCCATGTCTTCGCTCGGCACGAAGCTGCTTGGCGTGCTCGACATCAGCACGTAGAGCCCCACGCCGAAGCAGGCCACGCCGGCGAGGGCCAGCAGCTTGTGAGCGCCCAAATACTGTATCGCGCGGCTGTACTTGGCCACCATTGCGTCGTACGCTGCATTAAAGGCCACGCTGAAGCGCTGCATCAGCGTTTTTTTCTCAGCTTTTTTGTCCTCCTCGTGGTGCGGCGGCAACAAAAACAGCGCCGCTAGCGCCGGGCACAATGTGAGCGCGTTAATGGCCGAAATCATAATCGCGACCGCCAGCGTAATGCCGAACTGCTTGTAAAACACGCCCACCGAACCCGTAATAAACGTGACGGGTAGGAACACCGCCGCCATCACGAGCGTGATCCTCACGATGGCCCCGGTTATCTCGCTCATGGCGTCGATGGCGGCGCGGCGCGGCGAGGTGTAGCCGCTTTCGAGCTTGGCGTGCACGGCCTCCACCACCACAATGGCATCGTCGACCACGATGCCAATAGCCAGTACCAACGCAAAGAGCGTCAGCAAGTTGATGCTATACCCGAAGACCTTGAGGAAGAAAAACGTGCCGATAATCGACACCGGCACCGACACGCCGTGAATGATGGTAGAGCGAAAATCCTGCAGGAAGATGAAAATCACGAGGAACACCAGCGCAAAGCATTCAACCAGCGTGTGAATTACTTTGTCGATAGAAGCATCCAGGAAGTCGTTGATATTCACCAAATTGGTATAATGAATACCGGCCGGGAACGACTTGGATGCCTCGGCCAACACCGCCACCGACTTGTTAATAACCTCGCGGGCGTTGGAGCCCGGCGTCTGGTTTACCGAAATGCCCACCGAGGGCTTGCCGAAAGTGGCGCTGTTGCTCGTGTAGTCCTGGGCGCCCAACTCCAGGCGGGCCACATCGCGCAGGTGCAGCAGCTGCCCCTGGCTCGTGCCCTTAAGCACGATATTGCCAAACTGCTCGGTCGAGATGAGCTTGCCGGTGTACTTAATGACATACTGAAAGCTTTGGTCGCTGTTCTGGCCAAAGGCGCCGGGCGCGGCCTCCACGTTTTGGTCGGCCAGGGCGGCCGTGATGTCGGCTGGCGTGAGGCCGTAGATGGCCATCACATCGGGCTTGAGCCACACGCGCATAGCATAGTTGCGCGAGCCAAAGGCGTTGGCGGCGCCTACCCCCGTCACGCGCTGCAGCTGCGGCACGATGTTAATCAGGGCGTAGTTCTGCAAAAAAGTCTGGTCGTAGGCCGGATTGTCGCTATAGAGCGCGAAAATCAGCAGGTTACTGCTTTGCTGGCGGCGCACCGTCACGCCGGCCAGGGTTACTTCCTGGGGCAGCAGGCTGGTGGCGCTGGCCACGCGGTTTTGCACGTCCACGGCCGCCTGGTTGGGGTCGGTGCCCACGTTGAAGTACACCTGAATCGAACCCGAACCCGCGTTCGTGGCCGTCGACGTCATGTAGGTCATGCCTTCCACGCCGTTTATTTGTTCTTCCAGCGGCACCAGCACGCTCTTGAGCACCACGTCGGCATTGGCACCGGCGTAGCTAGCCGACACCTGCACCGTTGGCGGCGAGATGTCGGGGT
>CALMOO010000813.1:0-3641 GCA_937871705.1 uncultured Hymenobacter sp. | reverse complement strand
AGCATATAGAGGAGTCTTTTTAATGCTTGTTAGAACGTCATGCTGAACCCAGTGAAGCATCTTAGTATGCAGCAGTAAGCCAATCGTTCAATGATGCGAGCAAGATGCTTCACTGGGTTCAGCATGACGTTCTTTTTAGTATGAGCAGCACATTACCCCGCCAAGTCCGTTCGGGCTTTTTGCACCACTTTGGGCCGAATTTTCATGCCGTCCTTCAGCCCGCTAATGCCTTCGAGTATGATGCGCTGGCCAGCCTTAAGACCGTTTTGCACCACGAAAGAGGTGCCGTCGGGGGTAGGCGTCACGGTGATGGCCACGGCGTGGGCGGCCGTATCGCGGCCCACCACGTAGGCGAAGCGCTTGCCTTGCAGTTCATACGTGGCACTTTGCGGAATGAGCAGCGCCTTGTCGACGGGCTGGAACGTGCGCACCGAGCCGCTGCCGCCGCTGCGCAGCAGGCCCTGCGGATTGGGGAAAATGGCTCGGAAGCTGCTGGCGCCAGTTTCAGTATTTACCTGGCCAATAGCGGTTTCGACGCGGCCAGTTAGGTTATAAAGGCTGCCATCGGCCAGCACCAGGCGCACATTGGGTACTTTAGAGAGCTTTTCCTGCAAGGTATTGCCGGGCCGGCGGCGCGTGAAGCTCAGCAGCGCTTTCTCACTCAGCGAGAAGTAGGCGTACACGTTGCCGGTGCTCGACACCGTGGTGAGCGGGTCGGTGGAGGTGCTACTCACCAAGCTGCCAATTTTGTTTGGAATCGAGCCTACAATGCCGTTTACCGGGCTCGTGAGGTCGGTGTAGCCCACGTTGGTGAGGGCGTTGGCGAGCGTGGCGCGGGCCTGGGCCAGCGCCGCTAGCTTCGACTCCAGGGTGTACTGGGCGCCCTCCAGCTCATACTTGCTGATGATGTCGCGCGCTACCAGCGGCTGCACCTTGTTCACGCCCATGCGGGCGGCGTCTACGTCGGCCTGGGCCGTCTGGATGCCCGCGCGGGCCGTGCGCACGTCCTGCTCGTACTGGGGTGCCGAGATGTGAAAGAGCCGCTGGCCCTTCTTCACGCTGGCACCTTCATCTACATAAATGGCTTCGACATAGCCATCTACTTTGGGCCGAATCTCGACGTTTTGCTGGCCCTGAATAGTAGCCGGGTAGTCCTGAAAGAGCGTTACCGAGTCGGGCTGCACCACCAGCACAGGGTAGTCTTTGATGGGCTGCGGGCCGCCTTTGCCACCTGGGCCGCCCGGTCCGCCGCCGCCTGGCCCGGCCGCACCATCTTTGTTCTTAGAATTGCAGGCCGCGACGCTCAGGAGCATCAGCAGCCCGGCGGCGAAGCCTGGCAAATTGTTACGCATAGGGGTAAAGCTGCTTAGCCGGGCCGTAGCTGTGCGCATAAGACATGCGGAACGCCCGGCTTTGCCGACAGAAACCCCTATACGGCTGATGGTGAACTAATGGTTAGCCAGCCGCTCGCCGTAGCCTGCGCAAGGCAGCTGATAACTGCTTGTCAGTGGTGGTGATGCCCTGCTTCGGTGGGTTTGCCAAACAGATTAACCAAGGTGCCCACCACGAAGAGCGTGGCCCAGCACACGTAGAGCCAGCCGTAGCCGGGGGGTAGGGGCCGCCGCACGAGGAAGCGAATTATCAGCTCGGCCCCGCCGCTCATGAGCAGGCCCGTAAAAGCAATAAATTGCCAGGAGTTGAAGTGGGAGGGACGATAGAGCTTGGCAAAGTCCATGGGCTCAGCAGAAAAAGCGACACTAACGAAAAAAAGCAAAGGAAGCTGCCGCTGCGGCACCAGCCAACCCGACGGGCGCTGGCGCGTACACACAAAGGTACCTAGCCAGCCCTACCCCCCTGGTAGGAGCCAAGGGTACTAAGGCGCCCGCAAGAAGGTTGCCTTTGCTTAACTAATAACTTGTTAAAACTTCCTGATTATGATACTAAGCGACGAATTGTTCGGCGACGATAAAGACAGCCAAGCCGCTAAAGACGGCAAAAAAGTAAACGCACCCAACCAGAATCCGACCAACCTGATGCCCTCGGGCAAGAACGAGGAGCTGGAAAAGCAGCGCGACTACCAGCAGGACCAGAGCAACAACAAAGCCAGCGACGATGCCAGCGCCCACCGCAACGTAGGCGCCAACGGCTACACCCAAAACAGCGAGCAGAAAGACCAGCTCAGCAACCTGCACATTGGTGGCGGCGAGGGCGAGCCCCAGGGCGGCAATGACCACACCAACGGCCCCGGCCAGGGTCCCGGCTTTGCCGCAGAAGGCAGCTACGAGCTGGGCCCCGGCATCCGGATGCATGAGCAGGAGCTGGGCTCCGATGCCGCCGATGGCGCCCCCGAAGTGCGCACCTAGGCGCTTAGCTTACTCCCGCAAACCAGCCAAATGGCCGCGCCTTTCTGCTTAGCAGTGAGGGCGCGGCCATTTGAACAAATAAAGGCTGCCGTTGTACCTTGCAGCGAGTAGGCCAGAGGCACTAGCTTACCAGGTGGCGGTTATGACAAAATACTTTGGGGCAAAAAAAACTGCTTGCTGGCTATTGGCAGGGCTATTAGGCACCCTGGCCAGCTGCGGCAGCACGCGCGAAGTAACCGCCAGCTCGCCTAGCTCAACAGTAATCGGCTCGGCGCGGTCCGCAGCTTCTGCCGACTACGCTACGGTGCGGGCCAGCCAGCCGGCCGGCACGCTGCCGGTGCGCACGGTAACTATGGCGCCCCTGCCCGTATTGCGGCCTCAACCCCGCCGCCCCGACCCCGAGCCAGCCGGCCCAAGCAGCGCCATTGCGGCCCCATCGGCGGTGCTGGTAGCGGTGCCAAGCCGGACTAGCTCTACCAAATCGGTGACCAAGGTTACGCGCACGCAGGCGGGCCGCATTATCGACGAGGCCGGCCAGCCGCTGGTGGGCGCCACGGTGCTGCTCAAAGGCACCACCAGAGGCGCCAGCACCGATGCCAATGGCAACTACTCGCTGGAAGTGCCCGCCGGCACCAATACCTTCATTTTTGGCTACAGCGGCTATCAGGACGAAGTAGCCGAGAGCCGCGACGGGCAGCCCCTGACCGTGACGCTGCTACCCAATCAGGCGGCCGCTGCCGCCGCGCCCGTGCTAGAAAAGCGGCGCCAGCGTCTTCAGACCACGCCTCGCCCCGCCCAGGTTCGGTCCCTACCCCCCTCTGCAAAAGGGAAGGGCAACTAGGCGGTGAGAATAGGAGCGTAGCTGGGGCGGACGCTGCCGGCTGGGTACGGGGCAGAAAACAGAGAATATAGAGGGAGCTGCTCGGGAAGCTGGTTTGGCCAAGCTGGCCTGAAATACGTGGCTGGCGGTGGCATTCAGCACTATTCGGACATTGGCTTGCACAAACCTGGCTGGCCGTACGTAGCTTTACTGAAACTGGCTGGCAGCGCTTTTTAGCAATAACTGGTCATCAGGCTCCGTTTCGTAAGGGCGGCGATTGGCACTTCTTTTTTGAGTGCCCGCTTACCTGTCCGACCCCTTATCTGCCCCTCTATGCCCGCAACGCTACTGCATCCTACCTTATCCAGTTCCACTACTTCCACCCAGTTTATCTCTGAGCTTGGCCCGCCCACCCGCACCAGTCGCCGACGCCTAGTCGGGCAGGTGCGCCCGGCGGC
>CALMOO010000812.1:8125-11846 GCA_937871705.1 uncultured Hymenobacter sp. | reverse complement strand
GTAAGGTGCAGGGTGAAGAATGCGCACTTAGTTGAACGCGAGACACTGGGCAAACGTTGGCGCTACCAGCTTGTGCGCGCAAAGTTGATTTTGCACTGCAGAAAGATTGTGTGCAGTAACTTGCACTGTTTGGCACGATTTTCCTATCTATTTCTTTTTCTAACCCAATTCGTTGTTACTTAATGAAAAGTGTAACCCGTATTTTGTTGGTTGCTAGCGCCCTGCTGCTAGTGCATGGAGCCCAAGCTCAGTCGCGTCCCGCGCCGCGCCGGGTAGTAGCCCCCAAGGCGCGCGCCAAAACCGGCGCCACCATGATGAAGGATGGCATCACGATGAAAGATGGCAAGCTGGTCGCGACCGAGATGGGCATGACCAACCCCGTCGAAGGCGATAAAAAGCTGCTCAACGGCACCGTCATCACGGCCAGCGGCATGGTAACCAGCGCCGACGGCACCACTACCCAGCTGCACGAAGGCGACCTGGTATCGCTGACCGGCCGCGTATCGACCCGCGCCGAAATGGTGGCTCAGGACAGCATTACCAAGCTGCAAGCCTACGACCTGAAGCACCCTGGCAAGCGCAAGGAAATGGAAAAGGCCCGCGAGAAAGCTGAGAAAGCCAAAGAGAAGGCCGACAAGGAAAAAGCAAAAGCGAAAGCCAAAGGCTAAGCTTTAGCCTAAGCTGCTCATACGCCCCGTTCGGCGCCTACCCCCTGGGTAGCGCTGAACGGGGCGTATTCCGTTAGCGGGCCGTGTAGTCGGCGAGCACGGCGAGGCCAGCTGCATCGTCATCGGTGTCTACTACTTCGTCGAGCACGTATTGAATTTCCTCGTCGGTCCAGCCCTGGGTTTCGGCAGCTTTTACGAAGCTGGCTAAGGCCACAAAGCGGCTGCCAGCCGGTGCCGACCAGATTACTTTCTTACGGATGTTTAACTGTTTGGCCATTAAGAAGCAGAGGTTATAAAACGGTGCGTTACGCCGTTTGTCATTGAATAAATTAGCGTTGGCTGCGCTGGCCTTGGATTCGGGCGGGTACGAAGTGCTATTCCGTTCCGCAGCCCACGGATTAGCGGCCTGCGGCGCGCACTACTTTGAGCTGCACGGGTATCACGCCCGCATCAATGAGGCCGAGCTTGCGAGCAGCGCGCTTCGATACGTCTACGATGCGGCCTTTGGTGTGCGGGCCGCGGTCGTTGACGACCACCTTCACCGAGCGCCCGGTGCGCGTGTTGGTAACCCGGATTTTGGTGCCGAACGGCAGCGTGTTGTGCGCGGCTGTGAGCTTGCCGGGCCGGTAGGGCACACCGCTGGCTGTGGGCCGGCCCGCAAACTTATCGGCGTAGTACGAGCCCTGGCCGTTTTGGGTGAAGGCCGACTTACTGCCGCCACACGCCGCAAGCAGCGTGAGCAGGACGGTGGCTGAGCCTACGGCCCAGCGGCGCGAAAATGATAGGTACATAATTTTGGTATTCACCTGGCTTTCATGTATTATGTGGGAATAAAGGCGCACCTTTCGGCCACATTGATTTTCTTACCTCATTCACCCCCATTCACCATGAAAAATACCTTTAAGCTCGCTGCTGGCCTAGCCCTTTCCTGCCTGTTCCTGACAGCCCACGCCCAGACTACCCCTCCGGCTACTACCACTGCCCCCGCCCAGGATGGCAAAATGATGGGTGCCAAGATGAAAACCGGCAAAATGGAGAAAAGCAAGATGTCGAAAAAAGGCAAAATGACCGACGAAAAGATGAAAACTAAAATGTAGGCTATCCCAGCCCTACGCCATCTTGGTCGCCCGGCCCGGCAGTTTGTGTGAGCTGCCGGGCCGGGCGGCTTTTTTGGCGGCAGGGGGGGTAGGAACGCGTTTGGGAGCAGCGCGCGGCGCGGCGGGTGGCGGCGCGAGCCGCAGAGCTTCGAGCGCCCCATAGCTGCCCTGAAAAACGTTGAAATCGACGGTGCCCCGGATGCCGGGCACGTAGGCCTCGTCGGAATGCTGCCAGATTATCCAGCGCGTGGCGGGTAGGGAGGGGCGCGCCACCTCGTAGTGGGCCAGCCACAGCGGGAAATCATCGAAATGCCCGGCCAGGTAGCGCCGGTAAAATCCATAGTTAGTGTACAGAATGGGTGGCACCCCGTAGTGCGCCTGCACCAGCTCGAGCCACTGGCGCACCTCGCGGCGCAGCACGGCCACATCATGAAAGCGGGCTGCCTCCACGTCGAGCACGGGCGGCAAGTCGCCGGGTGCAAGGGGCACGAGGCTGATAAAGAGTTCGGCTTGTTCTTGGCCGTCGCGGTTGGGCTGGAAGTAGTGGTAGGCGCCGCTCAGGATGCCGGCCCCGCGGGCCTCGCGCCAGTTGCGGGCAAAGCGCGGGTCGCGCAGGGTAGCGCCCTCGCTGGCCTTAATGAAGGCAAAGCGTACCCGGTGGCGCGCCACCTCAGGCCAGTCGATGGCGCCCTGGTAGGCCGACACATCAATGCCGTGCACCGAGTAGCCGGCCAGAAGCGGTGTTTTTTCGTGGCCCGTGAGGTAGCGGCTCGTCAGGGTGGCCCAGGTGTGGCGCACGTAGCGATTTAGCTGGCGTTGGTGGCGATAGTACACTGTGCCCGCACCCAGCACTCCCAGCAGCAGTCCGGCCAGGGCCCACCGCCGCCACGGCCGGCGCGGGCGCGGCGAAGCAGGCAAGAGAGTGGGTGAAGCAAGAGGAGACATACGCAAAGGGAAGCTGGCCAAATTTAACGCACGCTCGGCCGGCAGCGTATGCTTGTTCGCCCGCGCTTGGCTAACTGGCAACGCCGCCCGGTTGTTATTTTGTTTCTTCTAACGCCCTACCCCCTCCTGCCATGCCCGACGCCCGCGACCAATCCGGCCACCTTATCCGCGAGCTACACGGCGTCACGCTGGCCGATATCCTGGAGTATCTGGTGGCGCACTACGGCTTTCCGGAGCTCGATAAGCACTTGCGTATTAATTGCTTTGCCGTGAACCCGAGTGTGAAATCCAGCCTCACCTTTCTGCGGCGCACACCCTGGGCGCGGGCCAAGGTCGAAGACCTGTTCATCCGGCTGCGCACCGCCGAGGTGCTGGGCCAGCCCCGGCCCTAAGCCGCCGCCTGCACCCCTACCTTCACAGCTTAACCCAGCTGAGCGATGGCTGAAATTCGTGAAAAATCTGGCCCTGCGGCTTTGCTGCTGGGTTTCTTCGGCTTTGTGGCTTTTGAAATCGTCACGTACTACGTGCTGCGCTACCTCACCGCAGGGTTGGGCGAGCGCGACCAGACGCAAACCGACCACACCACCATTGTCAGCAACTGGGTCAAAACCATGGCCTTTCTGGTGCTGCACCTAGCGCTGGTTATTGCAGCCATGCTGGTGCTCAGCAACCGCCTGCCGCGCCGCTACCGCGGCCAGATTATGGGCTGGTTCTACCTCAGCCTGTTGATGAGCTTTATCTTACTGGTGCCGTTATTTTCGTAGGTAGCGGAGCTTACCCCCCTAAAAATAACAAAGCCACTGCTCATCGCAGTGGCTTTCAAGAGGGTGAAACCAGAGGGGCCGGTCGGTCCCGGCCATATGGCTAGTAGCTAGGTGGCCGGTCGGTCCCGGCCGTATCAAGAAACCCGGCGCTTAGCTCGGGCGGATGTCAATCTCCCGCTGCTGCCCCGAAGCATCCTTGAAGGGGATGGCCACGCGCAGCTCGCCGTTCTCGTGCGTGGCGTTGATG
>CALMOO010000812.1:0-8115 GCA_937871705.1 uncultured Hymenobacter sp. | reverse complement strand
GTCCATATTCTGCACGAACAGTGGCGCGGCAAGCTGCGCATCGGGCTCGTGGCGGTATTCGCCGTACACGGTAAGATTGTTATTATTGAGCACTACGTGGAAATGGTCGGCCGATACGCTAGGCATGGCTACGTGCAGCACCACGCCCTTGGGGCGCTTGTTGACGTGCAGCGTGGGCTGCGCTACGCCGCCACCAATCGTATTAAGCAAATCGAGCTGAGGAGCGATAGTGCGGATAAATTCGCGGCTGATAAATTTCATAGTAAGTAGCCATTATAGCTGGCTTCGGGAGGTATAAGACAAACCCCGTACCAACTTGCAATTCGCGCTGCGTCAGCGCATTAACGGTCAGGTTGGCCGGCTTCAACAAGTAGGCATGCCGAATAAATGACAGGATGGCCGAGCGGCCGCCGTTGTGGCAGGAAAAGGGGGGTAGGGCGCTCCTGTAGGTTAGTTTGCTGGCTCACCATACCAACTTCTAACTCCTCTCAAAACCTACTCGTCAGCCCGAAGTGAATGCGCGAAGAGCCAAGCCCCAGCGGCTGACCAGCAAACGCCGAGCGCCCCATTGAATACACAAATTGGAAGAGCCCCGCCGCCGTGCGGAAGCTGATGCCTGTGCCCAGGCCCGTCGGCTGGTCGAGGGTGTGGGTCAGACTCTGGTTGTTGGCAAGGTCGCTGGCAGGTTGATAAGCTTGCAGCACGGCTTGGTCAATAAACACAAACACGTAGCCTTCGGGCCCGGTAAACTGCCGAAATTCCAGCGTGCCTACCCCGTAGGCATTGGTGTAAAACTGGTTTTCGTTGAAGCCCCGCAGCGAGTTCAGGCCGCCCAGCCGAAACAAGTCATTCAGGAAAAACTGCTGGTTGAACAAGCCCTCGCCGCGCAGCCTGGCTAGCACTACCCCCTGCCGGCCCAGCGGCCAGTAGCGCTCGGCGCGCCCGCTAAAGGTGTACTGCGTAGTGCGCAAGGCCACCCCGCTATAGAGCGCCTCGCTGATGCTAGCATTGGGCCGCACCACCTTGGTGCCGGCTCCGCCCTGCGCGCTCACAAACAGCCCCCGGTGCGGAAAAAACAGGTCGTCGAGGTTGGTGCGGGCATACGCAATGCCGTACGAATTGGCGCTTGCGTCGACGTAGGGGGGTAGGGCGTTCTGCTGGTTCACGGCCACGTAGCCCATACTATCCAGCAGCAGCCGCGAGCTGCGCTGCTCGGCAAAAAACGTGAGCCGCCCCGCGTGCGCCATGGGGTAGGTAACCTGCACGCGGGGCCGTAGGGTGAGGTAGGCGCCAGTTTGCTTATATAGATTGAAGGTGGCACCCAGCTCCAGCGCCGTGCCGAAGAAGTTGGGGTGCAGGTAGTTGCCATCTAATGACTGCGTGAGGGCGTCCACCTTGCGCCACTGCACGCCAATCTGTTTGCCGCCGCCGCGCAGGTTGCGCAGGTTGATGTTAACGTCGCCCGTAAACTGCACGCCGCCCGCCGTGCCCGTATTGGGCAGCAAGCCCACGATGGCATCGAACTGGTTCGACGAGCGCTCATCGAGCAGCAGATACACCCGCGCCCGGCCGCGGGCAAAGCGCACCTCCGGCTCGGCGCGCAGCCGCACGTAGGGCAGCTGGCGCAGCAGCAGGGCGGCGGCATCTACGCGCTGCTGGCTGTAGGGCGTGCCCGGAAAAATCTGGAGGTACTTGGTTAAAAAGCGCTTCTTGGTTCGGCTGGTACCCACTATTTGCAGCGAATCGAAGGTGATGGCCGGGCCGCGCTTCAGCACCACGCGGCCCGCAATGTCGTGGCCGCTCAGGTGCACCGAGTCGAGCCCGACCGTGGCAAAGGGGTAGCCCTGGTTTTCGGCCTCCGTGAGCACGCGCTCCTGCAGAGCCGCCCAGTCGGCCGGGCGCCAGGGCGCGTGCCGAAACAGCTTTTCGCGGTAGCCCGCCCGAGTCAGCAGGCCGTCGCCCAGGTTGCCGTTGCGCAAATAAGCCCAGTGAAACTGCTCACCCACATACACTTGCGCCCGCACCGTGTCGCGTCCCCAGTGCAGGCGGTCGGCCGAGGCCAGCAGGTAGGCATCGGCCTGCAAGTCAAGCACCAGCTCGCGCACCGTGCGCAGGGCCGTGAGCGAGTCGGGCACGGTAGCCGGCAGGTGGTAGGGCCGCACAATGGCCCGCCCCGCCTGGTTGGTTTCGACTTTCAGCGCCCGGCTGTGGCCCACGCGGCGCGGTGTGGCTACCTGCGCGCTGAGGGGGGTAGGCGCGGGCGGCAGCGGCGGCGATGCCAGCCCCGGCGCCGTGGGCACGGCCACGCCCGGCCCGGCATCGGGCGTCTGGGCGTCGGCGGAGCGGGCGCCTACCCCTAGCACCAGCCAGCAACCCCACAAGACGAGCAAACGGACGTACATTCGGGGTGGCAAACGCGGAAAGGGATTTTAAATTTCGGCTTAGCTGTTTTTTGTCAGCTTATCAAAGAATACCGAAAATACGCTAAAGCCACCCAAAAGCTTGCCGTCTTGTCCGTCACGAAAACTTTGTAGCTCGCACGCAACACAGATTGTTGACGAAGGCGCGAGTTGCAAAGTTCGCGCGGCGACGACGTTAGTATTCACCAAATTATGCCTGGCCTTTACCTCCACATTCCCTTCTGCAAGCAGGCTTGTCATTACTGCGACTTCCATTTCAGCACCTCTATGGGTTTGAAGGGGCAGTTTGTAGAAGCCTTGCTGCGCGAAATGGAGTTGCGCCGCGCCTACCTGCCCGACCTCGCCGCGCCGCTCGAAACCATCTACTTCGGCGGCGGCACGCCCTCGCTGCTGACCGGCGAGGAACTGACCCGGATTTTCGCGGCCATTAAAGCCAATTTTTCGGTTTCGCCGCAGGCTGAAATCACCCTCGAAGCCAACCCCGACGACCTCACCGCCGACAAGCTGGCCGCGCTGGCCGCCTCGCCCGTCAACCGCCTCAGCATCGGCCTGCAAAGCTTTCACGAGCCCCACCTGCGGCTCATGAACCGCGCCCACTCGGCCCAAGAGTCCTGGCAGGCGGTGCAGCGGGCACAGGCCGCGGGCTTCGAGAACATTTCGGTTGATTTAATCTACGGCGTGCCCGCTGGCAGCCATGCCATCTGGGAAGCTGACCTGGCCCGCTTGTTTGAGCTTAATGTGCCGCACGTGTCGGCCTACGCGCTCACCATTGAGCCCGATACGGCTTTTGGGCGCCGTCTCAAAAAAGGCACCTTCGTGGCCCCGCCCGAGGAGTTTGTGGCCCAGCAGTTTGAGATTTTGCTCACTCAACTACGAGCCAATGGCTACGAGCAGTACGAAATTAGCAACTTCTGCCGGCCCGGCCGCGAGAGCCGCCACAACGCCAACTACTGGCGCGGCGTGCCTTACCTGGGCCTCGGCCCAAGCGCGCATTCGTTCGACGGCCGCAGCCGCCAATATGCCGTGGCCAACAACCCGCAGTACGTGGCCGCCGTGCTGGAGCGCGGTGAGGTTCCGGTTACTACTGAGCACCTTACCCCCCTCGACCAGGCTAACGAGTACTTGCTCACGACCCTGCGCACCAGCCGCGGCTGCGACCTGCGCCACCTGCGCGACGCCCTGGGCCTCGACCTACTGGCCCACCGCGCCGACTACCTCCGCAGCCTAACCGCCCAGGGCATGGCAACGCTCGAAAACAACGTGCTGCGCCTCACCGATGCCGGCAAACTCCTAGCCGACCACATCACCCTGGAGCTGTTTGCTGAGGCACCGGTGGCCGCTGGCGTGTAGCTTGCGCCTGGTGCGCATCGGCAACTGCTTTCCGTGCGTACCGGTTATCAATTGCGGCAAAACTTTATTTTCTTCTGCCCATGAAGCTTTTGAGCGATGCCTTGGTCAGCAACGACGATTTTTTTGTGGAGCAAGTCCATCTCACGGCCATCGTCTTCGATAACACCGACGACGTAACCATCTGGGCTACTACGTTTAGAGACGACGAGGCGCATTTTTTTCACCTCGGCCTGCCTTTTCACGACCTCGACACCCTGCTGCGCGTAGCCGGCGACCGGGCCGAGGTTCTGACCGAGCAAGTAGCCGAGGCTCTTTCCAGCGCCGAGGAGTGGCCTTGCCTGCTCGAGTACACCACCGAGGAGTCTCCTCCCGTGCCGCTGCCCGGGGTAGCTCTCAAACTCTCCGTCACCTACCCCGCCGATGCGGAAGAGGAGGACGACCCCCAGCCGCATAACATTTTTTACTTGGAAGGCATCTTTGCGCGCCTGAGTAGCTAGCGGCTGAGCGCTCCGCACCAGTTTCCAGGCTTTTCGATGTGGTACCTCATTCCCGGGCTGGGCGCCGATGAGCGCGTGTTTCGAGGCTTGCGCCTGCCTGGCCCTTCCACGGTGCTCGCTTGGCTGCCGCCGCTTTCGCCTACCGAGCTACTACAGCACTATGCCGCTCGCTTGGCCGAAGCCGTGCCGTCCGAGCAGTCTTGCTGGCTGCTCGGCGTGTCGTTTGGGGGCTTGCTGGCCCTCGAAATAGGACGCCTACGCCCCTTAGCGAAAGTGGTGCTGATTTCCAGCCTCGCCAGCGCCTCGCAGCTACCCTCGCTCCTGAAGCTGGGCCGCGCCACCGGGCTATATCGGCTGGTGCCTTTTGGGTTGCTACCCCACTTGCCACGGCTGGCACAGTGGTTTTTTGGGGCCCGCAATGGCCACGAGTACCGCTTGCTTAGCCGCATTCTGCGCGATACTGACCCGGTATTTGCCCGCTGGGCAACTGAGCAATTGCTGCAATGGGATAGCACCGGGGTGCCCGCCGCCGTACACCTACACGGCACCCACGACCGGCTGCTGCCCGCTGGCGCTGCCCACATCGATTATTTCTTGCCTGGCGCCGGCCATTTCATGATAGTTAGCCACGCCGCTGAGATAAGCCAACTGCTACACCTACTAGACGCCTAACCCAGCGGCGGCAGGGTAGGGCTGCTTAGCGCTGCTGGTGCGCATAAGTTTTTCTATAAAAGACAGTATCTTAGGGGTAACTTCAACTGCTTAACTCGTCAAGCGATGTCGTTGAGCTATTCTCTTAAATGCAGCTTGCTAAGCGCCAGCCTCCTGGGGCTTACAGTAGCTGCGCCTGCTCAGTCAATAGCCCCCGACGTGAGCCGAGCTGCAGTGCCGCCGCATCTGCTCCTGAAAATGGGCTTGCGGCTGACCCACCTGAGCTACTCGCCGGGCAGCCAGACCTGGCGGCTGGTGGTGCCCGCATCGGCTAGCGCCGAGTACCGGCTGGCACCTCGCTTTAGTATCTACGGTTCGGCAGAGGCCGACCTGCAAGCCAGCCACTTGGCCATGCGTCGTCGGCGCGTGGCCACCTCATCACTGCCTAGTGCCGGGCTGGCTATGGGCCTGCGCTGTTACTACGACCAGTCCAAGCGCACGGGTGCCGAGCACGCGGGTGGGCCATACGGCAATTATTTAGCGTTGGAAGGGGGCGTGGTTCGCGAGGAAATTGCGGGCACCTACCTCACCCAATTTCACCGGCGAATGCCTACCAGCCTCACGCCAAGCGTGTACGCGCTATGGGGCACGCAGCATCAGTTTCGGCGATTTGCGCTGTATGATGTAAATGCCGGCTTCGGTATCAAAATGCCACCTTACTACAACTTTGAGCACATAGGCCCTGCCCACTATGATGTGGCCGTTCAGGTAAATATCCGTATCTACTACGGCTTCGGCTTTTGAATGCAGCCGGCATTGGCGCGTCTGATAAAGAATTTATAAAGCTCGCTAATGCCCTGACATTAAGCCGCTGGCTTAAGCAGCTTAGCCCTACCCCCTCCGAAATGCACCACTTAAGCTATAACGCAAGGAAGGCTGCCCTGGTACGGGCAGCCTTCTTAATAAACTGGTAATTAGGTGCTAGCTTAAAGCTAAGCGGCAGCAGCCTCGGTAGTAGCAGGCACTACCGATACGAACGAACGCTCGGCGCGGCCCTTGCGGAACAGTACCGTGCCATCGACCAACGCAAACAGCGTATGGTCTTTGCCAATGCCTACGTTGGTGCCGGGGTGGTGCTTAGTGCCGCGCTGACGCACGATGATGTTGCCAGCGATGAGCGACTGACCACCGAAGATTTTCACGCCGAGGCGTTTGCTATGCGATTCACGGCCGTTGTTTGACGAGCCTACGCCTTTTTTGTGTGCCATTTTTTAAGCTGTTAGCTTCTTTGTTAAAGAAAAAACAAGCTAGTAAAAGCAGAAGCTAACAGCCAGCGGCCGCTAGCTAACAGCTCTACAAACTAGCCGATGCTATTAATCATTACCTTAGTGAACTGCTGGCGGTGGCCATTCAGCTTCTTGTAGCCTTTGCGGCGCTTCTTCTTGAAGACCAGCACCTTATCGCCCTGAACATGGGCGATAATCGTACCCTTAACAGCGACATTCAACTCGGGCGTGCCGATGTTGAGCGTGCCGTTGTCATCGGTCAGCAATGCGTTGCCCAACTCTACCGAGTCGCCGACATTACCGGCCAGATGCTGGGCGTAAACAAATTTATTAGCCTCAACCTTAGTCTGTTGGCCGGCGATATTAACAATGGCGTACATCTTATTTCCGCTGGAGGTTTCTCAAAAGGGAACGCAAAAGTACGGCATCTTTTCGGCAAATCCAAGCCTAAGTAGTTAATCGTCATTTGTTCGCTACAAACAGGCGAGCTAAACGGCCGAAATTTCACCGCGCAAGCACAATACAGCTCACTTGTCGCCTAAGCTACTCTAATTGCCAATTTTGTGGAAAACTAACTTTATCCACAAAATAATTGTGGATAAGTGCCTAAAAATCGGTCATTTTACTGGTTTCACCTCATCTGTTACTCAGACTTGTTGAGCTTAGTTGGTACGAGGGGGTAGGACAAAACGTAACATTTAAGAGAGAGTTGCTTGCTCTATCTTTGAAAAACCGGCCGCCTCCCGAGCAAACATCCACCGCCGCGCGGAGTTAGAGTCGTCGTTGCTTGTCATTAGTTCGCCCCGGCGAATCTTAACTAAATCTGCTAGCTTATGGAGCCTTTACTCGCGGAAAATCCCAACCGTTTTGTTCTTTTTCCAATTCAGAACCCCCAAGTGTGGGAGTTCTACAAGAAAGCCGAAGCCTCGTTCTGGACGGCCGAAGAAATTGACCTCTCGCAAGACCAGAAAGACTGGAACGGCCTGAACGACAACGAGCGCCACTTCATTAAGCACGTGCTGGCTTTCTTCGCGGCCTCCGATGGCATCGTGAATGAAAACTTGGCCATCAACTTCATGCAGGAAGTGCAGATGCCCGAGGCGCGCTGCTTTTACGGCTTCCAGATTATGATGGAAAACATTCACAGCGAGACGTATTCGCTGCTGATTGACACCTACATCAAAGACCCCAAGGAAAAGGACTACCTCTTCAACGCCCTCGAAACCGTGCCTGCCGTGCAGCGCAAGGGTCAGTGGGCCTTGACGTGGATTAACTCCGAGAACTTTGCCGAGCGTCTCATTGCCTTTGCCGCTGTGGAAGGTATCTTTTTTTCGGGCTCATTTTGCTCAATTTTTTGGCTGAAGAAGCGCGGCCTGATGCCCGGTCTGACGTTCTCCAACGAACTGATTTCGCGCGACGAAGGACTACACTGCGACTTCGCCTGCCTGCTCTACAGCTACCTCGAAAACAAGCTGCCTGAGGAGCGCGTGCAAGCCATCATCCGCGACGCCGTGACTATTGAGCAGGAGTTCGTAACCGAGGCCCTACCCGTTAGCCTCATCGGGATGAACGCCAAAACGATGTCGCAGTACATCGAGTTTGTGGCCGACCGCCTGCTGGTGTCGCTCGGCTGCGGCAAAATCTACAATTCGTCTAACCCGTTCGACTTCATGGAAATGATTTCGGTGCAGGGCAAGACTAACTTCTTCGAGAAGCGTGTGGCCGAGTACCAGAAAGCTGGTGTGATGACCGAGCGCGCCGATAACATGTTCTCGTTGGACGAGGATTTTTAAGGTTTATTGCTGACTGAAAAAGCCCTGGCCTCAGTAAGAGAGGTCAGGGCTTTTTTGTGCGTGCGGGTGTGCGGTAGCGTGCTGGAGGTTTTACCCCTCTTCTTAGGGAGAGGGGAGC
>CALMOO010000811.1:9344-11238 GCA_937871705.1 uncultured Hymenobacter sp. | reverse complement strand
GCGTAGGCACGCTTGAAAACTTGGTTTTTTCCTGGCCGGTGTTTGTCCTTCACTCCTCACTGCCTGCGCTGTTTACCCCGCTGGCTGCTAATCAGCGGCTTTACTGCCTTGCTTTCACGCTGAGCCTGTTCACTATCGCCTACAATATGCTGGAAGGACTGCTCTCGGCTTATCTTAGGTGGTAAGGTGAGACCCTGGCTTTATTTGGGTTTGGAATGCCACGAGTGAGGCAGGGGGTAGGAGGTAAGTGGGTTGCAGGGGGTAGCGAAAAGTAAGGTATAGGGTTGCTAGTGGTTATCGGGCTCGATGTGCACGAGCACGTTGTACATGGCAGGCATGGCGTGCAGTACGGCCGCCTTCACGGCGTGGGCAATGGCGTGGCCTTCGCGCACGCTGATGGTACCATCTACTACTACGTGCAGGTCGGCAAAGAACTCAAAGCCCATTTTGCGCACGTAGCACTTCTCGGTAGTTACCACGCCGGGCACGGCCTCGGCCAGGGCGCGCACGTCGTCGGACCAAGTGCCGGCTGGGGCTTCGTCCATGATTTCGCCGAAGGCAGGACGAAAAATATGGTAGGCATTGTAGGCGATAAAGCAGCAGGCGACTAGCGCGGCCCAGTCGTCGGCGCTTTCCCAGCCCCTACCCCCTATCAGGGCAATGGTGATGCCCAGGAAGGCGGTGCAGGAAGTGATAACGTCGGCGCGGTGGTGCCAGGCATCGGCCTTCACAGCGCTGCTGGCTACTTCCTCGCCCACTTGGTTCACGCGCCGGTACAGGGTTTCCTTGATGGCGATAACCACGGCCAGCACGGCCAGCGTGTAAGGGGCCGGCAGCTGGTGCGGCGTGAGGATGTGCAGGACGCCTTCGGTGGCGATGTAGGCGGCGGCACACCACAAGCCCACGGCTACAGCAATGGCGGCGAGCGGCTCGGCCTTGCCGTGGCCGTAGGGATGGTTGGCGTCGGGTTCGCGGGCGGCTGTGCGCAGGCCCAGCCACACGATGCCCGAGCTGAGCACATCGGTGCCCGACTCGATGGCTTCGGCAATCAGGGCGTAGGAGTGGCCGAAAATACCGGCGGCCCCCTTGCCCAGCACGAGCCCAATATTGGCCACAATGCCCCACAGCGTAGAATCTAAGCCGCGCTGGGCCCGCTCGTTGTTGGCGACGGGGGGTGTTGCTTCTAGCGTCATGAGGAGGGAAACGTGGGGCGTTACAACAAGGTGCCGTGCAGCAGGGCGAAGGCAACGGAGAAATAAATGATGAGGCCCGTCACGTCCACCAGCGTCGCGACGAAGGGCGCCGACGACGTGGCGGGGTCGAAGCCGAGCCGCCGCAAAATTAGGGGTAGCATGGAGCCCGCCAGCGAGCCCCACAGCACAATGCCAATCAGAGACAGCCCCACCGTGAGGCCAATCAGCAGCCAATGCGGGCCATAGTCTTTAAAATGAGCTGCCTGCCAGACGGCGATGCGAATGAAGCCCACCGTGCCTAAAATCACGCCTAGCGCTAGCCCCGCCAGGATTTCGCGCCGCATGACCCGCCACCAGATGCCCACGGTGACTTCGCCCAGGCTGAGGGCTCGAATAATGAGCGAAGTGGCCTGGGAGCCCGCATTGCCGCCAGTGCTGATAATGAGCGGGACGAACAAGGCCAGCACCACTGCCTTTTCAATTTCGCCCTCAAAGAAGCCCATGGCCGTGGCCGTGAGCATTTCGCCCAAGAACAAGATGACGAGCCAGCCGGCACGCTTCTGCACCATTTTGCGCAGTGAGATTTGCGTGTAGGGCTCTTCCAGCGCTTCGGAACCGCCCATCTTTTGAATGACTTCCGTCTGCTCGCGGGAGGCTACGTCGAGGATGTCGTCGTAGCTCACGACGCCCAGCAACAGTCC
>CALMOO010000811.1:0-9334 GCA_937871705.1 uncultured Hymenobacter sp. | reverse complement strand
ACAGTCCCTCGTCGCTGACCACTGGCAGCGCCACGCGGGCGTGCCGCTGAAAAGTGCGCACGGCGTCTTCCTGCGGCTCGTTCACCTTGAGGGCGATGAAGCGGCTGTCCATCAGCGTGCTTACCCGCGCCGTAGCATCTACGAGCAGGAATTCACCGAGCCGGATATCGTCGACCAGCCGGCCCCCGGCATCGGTCACGTAGAGCATGTCGAGCGTGTCGGCCCCGTGGCGGTGGCGCCGCACGTGGCTTAGCACGTCGGCCACGGTTTGGTCGGCGCGCACGGCCACGTAGTGCGTGCTCATGAGGCGGCCCACACTTTTGGCCGGGTAGCCCAGCAGCTGCACGGCCTGGTCTTTTTCCTTTTCGGGCAGCAAGCACAACAGCAGCTGCACGGTAGGGGCGGGCAGCCGGGCCAGCAGGGTGGTGCGGTCGTCGGGCGCTAGGTGCGCCAGCAGTTCGGTGAGGCGCGCCTCGCCAATGCCGCCCAGCAGCTGATGCTGCACGCTGGCGTTGGCGTACACGAATGTTTCGGTGGCGGCGGGCACGGGCAGGCTGCGAAACAGCCCCACCATCTCCCGGGGGGGTAGCTCGGCCAGCATATCGGCGCGGTCGGCGGCGGGCCGCCGCAGCAGCAGGTCACGGGCCTCACGTACTTCCCCGGCTTTTAGATGCGCGTGGATGCGTTGCTCAAACGTATCAGTTACTAACTCGCGGTCCGTGACCATAGACGGGAGAATGGCTAAGTAAATCGGGTGCGAACCCGCCAAAAGAAAGCCCAAAAGTAGGCGCACAAAGTTGTGCGCTACGTGAAGCTATGCTCGGGCTACTTGGCTAGTAGTCATGTTTTTTGCCCAGCGACTGTAGCGCTGCTCCTTGCGGAATTTTTGCTGGTTGTAGGAGCGGCATTGGGGTTGCAGGTAGGCGCTCGGCGGCGGGAGCTAGCGTTGAGTAAGCGGGCACAATTCGACTAGAAAGCAGGCGCTCATTGCAGGGGAGCGTATTGCGGCCGGCGGGGAGTAGGCGTGCCGTAAGGGGCAGCCCGAGGGTTAGCGTCGAAGCAGGGCTTTCTATTCCGCCCCGCTTAACGGGCACTCGGATTGAGGTACTCCGCAAGTTCCATTTTAGGGGCCTTAGAGGTGCCGGTAGTTTCGTGGTGTTGGGCTGGCACTCGGTATTCGGCCGCCCTGCTTTCGAGATGAAAAAGCACTGGCTATTAGGTTTATTCCTGAGTGGTAGCTCCTTACTAGGAATGGCGCAAGCCCCGGGCACGGCAGGGGCGCTACCCCCCTGCCAACTGCGGCCCCTACCCCCACCGGCGACAGCAAGCTGACGGGCACGGTGCTGGAGGCGGGCTCGAAGCAGCCCATTTCTTTTGCGACGGTGGCCCTGCTGAGCGTGGCGACTGGCAAGCGAGTAGATGGCACCGCCGCTGACGAGCAGGGCAAATTCAGCCTGCGCCACATCGCGCTGAGCAGCTACACGCTGCAAGTCAGCTTTGTAGGTTATAAAGCGCTCGAAAAAACCGGCTTGGTGTTTACCGCCAAAGGCAAAACCTTGAACCTGGAGTCCCTACCCCTGGCCAGCGCCAGCACGCAGCTGGGCGAAGTGGTGGTGCAAGGCCAGCGCGCCCTCATCGAGGAAAAGGTAGACCGCACCGTTTACAACGCCGAGCAGGACCAAACCACCCGCGGCGGCGACGCCACCGACGTGCTCAAGCGCGTGCCGCTGCTGAGCGTGGACCTCGACGGCAACGTAAGCCTGCGCGGCTCCTCCAACATCAAGGTGCTCATCAATAACAAGCCCTCGACCATTGCGGCCGGCAGTGTGGCCGACGCGCTTAAGCAGATTCCGGCCGACCAAATCAAGTCGGTGGAGGTAATTACCTCGCCCTCGGCCAAGTACGAAGCCGAAGGCTCGGGCGGCATCATCAACATCATCACCAAGAAAGACAACCTGCAGGGCAAAACCCTGGACCTGCGCCTGGGAGGGGGGTAAGGAGCACCGACCTGAGCCTCAACGGCGGCTACCGGGTGGGCAAGCTGGGCTTCTCGCTCGGGGGCTTTGGGCGAGCAGGCTATAACACGCCGGGCAGCTTCACCAATACCCAGCTCACCACCGACCCCAGCACGGGCGTGCAGGCATTGACCACCCAGCAGGCCGCTACTCACAATAACAGCTTGTTTGGGCGCTACAACTTCGGCGTAGACTACGACCTGGACAGGCACAATTCGCTGGCCGCGTCGGCCCAGCTGGGTGTGCGCAACTTCACCTCTTACCAGGATGGACTGCTGACCCAGACCTACCGCGCCAACGCCCTGCAAAACTGTAGCCTGCGCAACGTGGAACTGGCCGACCACACCAACAACTTCGACCTGAGCCTCACTTACACGCACCTCTTTGCGCAGCCCCAGCACGAGTTTAGCCTGCTGACGCTCTACAGCCGCACCAATGCCACCAACAACTTCACTAACAACCTGCTGGATGATACGAACACCACCGTAACCGGCCGCCTCAAAAACGAGAACGACAGCTACAACCAGGAAGTGACCGTGCAGGCCGACTACCAGCGGCCCATCGGCCAGAAGCAGCTGCTCGAGGTGGGCAGCAAGGACATTGTGCGCCGCGTGCGCAGCGACTACGCCTACCTGACCGCCGCCGGCGCCAGCGGCGAGTACCAGCCGCTGGCCAGCGGCAGCTTCTCTAACAGCTTCTACTACAACCAGAACGTGGCGGCCGGCTACCTGTCGTACACCCTGAGTTTGCCCAAAAACTACAGCTTCAAAACCGGGGTCCGCTACGAGTACACCACCATAGCCGCCGACTTTCAGACCGGCCAGGCGGTGAGCCTACCCGCCTACGCCGTACACGCCTACTCGGCCAGCCGCCTCAAGCTGGAGCTGCGCCCTACCCCCCGCCACGAAGTCTTCGTGAGCGGCGACCGGGTAAATGACTTCAAAGAGTGGCTGGGCAAATAGACGCTGGGCCTAGCTGGCGGAGCCTCTGGCCCTACCCCCTCCCATGCTGCCTATGCTCACCCTAGCCGAATTTGCCGCCGTGCTTCAGCGCTACGCCGAGGGCACCTGCACTGCCGCCGAGCTAGGCTTGGTCAACCGGTGGCTGGCCCAACTGGAGGAGCCCACCGCCCCGGAGCTGCCGTCAGAGGAGTTGGCCCACGTGCGCCTTACCCTGTGGCAACGCATTGAAAAGGATACTAGGGAGTAGGGTATTACCTCTCCGCAAGTACTGCCCCATTGCTGACGAAGGGTGGCTGAGGCTATACCGGGCCTACTACCCCGACTATCAGGCGTACTCGCAGCAGACTACCAACAACTTGTGGGCGCCGCCTCTTGCCGCTTAAACTCAGCTATACCGGTAGTATTCGTGGGTGCCAGCTACGAGCTTGCGGTTATATTCTTCTAGTAGCTCCACTGACTCATAGATTGTTAAAGTGCCTTGGATATAGGCTTCCGCCAGCAGCAGCTCATAGGCACTCGGCATCAGGGCGGCGCTCTTGGTGCAAAAAAGAGCCGCCGCAATAATCCTTCGTTGAGCTTGTTCGTTTTTCATGTTACAAAGGTCCGATTCGGAAGAGCGGCCCAAGACATGAGAAAAGTTATATTTATGTGAACGAAAAATGGTGTTTGCAGTCGGGCAGCTTGCCAAAATCACATCAATAAAAGTCGTTGAGCAAGCCCTGGAGCAGCTTGCGCACCTTAGCAGGCGAGCCTGGTCTTACCTAAGTGTTAGCTACTAAAGCGTGGCGCTGCAAGTCGAGTCGGGCTAAGTTGTGCTGGGCGTAGCCGCAGGCCGTGGTCATGCCTTTACCCCCGATGCCGGTGACGATATGGATGCGCGGGTCGGGCGAGGCCTGAAAAAGCTCCTGCGACTTGCTTTGGGCGTAGTAGCCGTTCCAGGTGCGCTGGATGCGCCAATCGGGCAGGTCGATAATGCGCCGAGCCTCGTCGAGCATCAGCTGGTTTAGCGCTTCGGCGTTGTTGAAATCGAGGGTGTCGGCCGCGCCCGCGTCGGCATACTCATGGGTGTCACCGATAATGATAGAGCCATCCAACGCCTGCTTGAACAGGAGGTGGATGCCCCATTGCCGCAGAGCGGGCGCCACGTCGTCGGCCCGCAACTGCGCAAACGACGGACACGCGTGAAACGCGTGGTAGCGCCGGATGGACAAGCCCGTGAGCACCGAACCCGGCAGCTGCACCTGGGGTAGGGGGTAGGTGGCCAGCATCTGCAGCTTACAGAGCTGCAAGTCGCTCTGGGCAAAGAGGTCGGGGAATAAGCGGTTGAAATTGCGGCCGCTGCACACCAGCACCTGCGCGGCGGTGTAGCACTGGCCCCGCGCATCGACTACCGTGCAGCCGGCCCCGTTGGCCGTGACTTCGCGCACGGGGGTAGCGGGGCGGTAGTCGAGCGCCCAGCGCGCCACCAGGTAGGCCAGCAACCGGTGAATGAGCTGGTCGGGCTCGGCCGTCACTTCCTGCTCAAAAAGCAGGCCCCCGGCGCAGTAGTCGGCCCGCAGGGGGGGTAGGCGCTGCCGGCACTGGGCCGCCGTGAGCACCCGCGAAGCATAGCCAACGGCTTGGTAGCGCGCATGTTTCTCTTCCAGCACCTGCATCTCCAGCGATGAGGAAGCGACGTAGAGCGAGCCCGTGGGCCGAATCGAAATGTCGTACTCCGCCTGAATAGCCCGGTAGGTGTCGAGGCTCGTGCGGGCATAGTCAAACCACTCGCCCTCGGCCATGCCCGAAGGAATAATCTGCCCGAAGTTGCGCACAGTGGCTTCCATGGGTCGGGCGTCTTTTTCGAGCAGCAGCACTTTCAGGCCCCGCTGCAAGGCAAAGTAGGCGTGGAAAGTGCCGAGCGCACCCGCGCCCACTATTACTAAATCATACGAGTTGGGCATGGCCTGCGTGCTAGGTGCGTAATCAGCCCAAACGTACGGCTGGTTGACTAATAGGAAACTAACCGTACCATTACCAGTACGTTATTTTTACAGGCTTAGCACCCGGGCAGCGGCGCAGTGCACCTAGTCGGTGTGGCGCAGCAGGTACACTTTAAGCAGCCGGGCGGGCTGGTCGGTGGCATTACGGACCGAGTGCGCCCCGAGGCCGTCGAAGTAGAGCGTATCACCGGGCTGCAGGCTCACTTCCTCGTTTTTAAAGCCATACTGCACCGTTCCTTCCAGCACGTGCACCAGCTCTAGCGCATTCGTGGAGAGCGGCTTACGATACGTTTGCGGGCTGATGCGGACTTCGTTGACCCGCAACGTGTAGTTGAGTAAGTCCTGGGAAAGTAAGTAGTTATACAACAAGCCCTTGGAGTCTTCGCGGGTTTCGGGACGGCCCTCGTCGGCGCGTACCAGCAGGTAGGGCGCCGCGGCGCTGTTGATGTTTTTGACGAGAACCGCGACATCTACTTCCAGCGCAGTGGCAATCGCAACCAGCACGGAAAGCGAGGGCACCGTGCGGAAATTTTCGATTTTGGACAGCAGGCCCGCCGATAGGTTGCTGCGCTTGGCCAGCTCGCGTAAACTCATTTTTTTGGCTTTGCGCAGCTCCAGGATGCGCAAGCCGATTAAACTCAGCTTGTCGTGCTTCATGCGGGCAAGTTCGACACAAAAACGTAACGTAAGCGTGAAGGCAGGGTAAGCAGAAATGGCCAGTCGAGCATTTTATATTTGTTGCCTATTTGTCAACAAACCCACCTACCCTATGCCTTCTTTGCAACTCGTAGTGCTCGACATGGCCGGCACCACCGTCCGCGACCAGCACGAAGTAGAAGCCTGCTTTGCCCAGGCGGCGGCCGCCACCGGCCTGGCGGCCTCGGCCGAGCGCATCCTGGCCGTGCAGGGCCAGGCCAAGCGGTTTGTGTTTGAGCGGCTGTGGGCCGAGCAGCTGGGGCCCGTGGCGCCCGCGGCGCTGGCCAGCCGGGTAGACGATTCCTACCGGGCGTTTCGTAGCATTCTGGAAGACCACTACCGCACGCAGGCAGTGGTGCCCACCGAGGGCTGCCTCGACTTATTTGCGTTTCTCAAAAGCCAAGGCATTCGCATTGCCCTCACCACCGGCTTCTACCGCACGGTCACGGACCTGATACTGCACCGCCTAGGCTGGGATGTAGGCCTGAACGCGGCCCGGCTGGGTAGCGCAAACTCACTCATTGACTTATCATTAGCTAGCGACGAAGTGGCCGAGGGCCGCCCTGCGCCGCTCCTGATTCAGCGAGCCATGCAGCTACTAGGCGTCACGGACCCGCAGCGCGTTATCAATGTGGGCGACACGCCTTCCGACCTGGAATCGGGGCGGCGGGCAGGCTGCGCCCGCAGCCTGGGCCTCACCAACGGCACGCACTCGCGCCAGCAGCTAACCCAGTACCCCAACGACGGCCTGTTGGCCTCCCTGGCCGAACTGCAGCAGCAGTTGCAAGCCGAACTGCTACCCGCCTAGTTGCTGCCGCTACCGGGGGTAGGCGAGCCAGCGGGCAGCAGCCAGCGGCTCACGGTGTTATGCTCGCCTTCGAGCACAATTTTATAGAATGCGCCTGGGTAAAGCTGGCGGCTGATGCTCAGAGCCTGGCGCCCCAAAGGCACGGTGCCGAGCAAGGTGTACTGGTCGGGGCCGCCGGTTTTGAAGTTATTGGTAGCAGCAGCCCACACGTTCACTTTTTCAGTACGGCTGGCGCCGAGAGCCGTCCAGCTGATGCGCAGGCTGTCGCCGGCGGGCTGCACCCGCGGCTCGGCCAGCGACACGGGCCCGATGAGCGGCACGCCGTCGAGCTCGCGCTGGGTGGCTACGGGCAAGGGCAGCTGCAGATACCGGGCAATGGTGGGCAGCACATCCACAATGCTGGGCTGGCCGCGCCGGGCGTAGGCATTCACTTCTTTCGTGCTGAGCACCAGCCAGGTAGTGCGCTCGCGGGCCGACTGCCCGCCGTGGCCGCGGCCCGTGGCGGCATCGCGGCCGTGGTCGGTGGTTAGTACCAGCAGCCAGTCTTCGGGGGCGTGTTGGGTACGGTATTGCAGGGCGGCCCACACCTGGCCTACCTGCGCATCGAGGTAGGCCACGGCGGTGCGCAGCTGCTCGCTATCGCCGTGGCGGTGGCCCATGTCGTCGGTGTGCTCCAGGTAAATCCACGACAGGTCGGGCGCATTGGTGCGCAGGCACCGGGCAGCTTCGGCCACTACTTTTTCGTCGATGGCGTGGGTGTAGAGGCTTTGCTTGTCGTGCGGAAAAGCCACCGTGTCGAGCTCGTAGCCGTCGAACTTGTAGTCGAACTGCACGTTGCCGGCCGCCGGCAGGCCTTCGCCCACCAGCTTGGTGCGGTTGTCGGTCCAGGTCGAGAAAATGGCAATTTTCTTGGCGGGCTGCTGCTCTTTCAGCAAGCGAAAGATGTTCTGGTAGTGGTAGTTGGGCGCTTTGATGGCGTTGTCCCACACGTTGTGCTTGTAGCCCCAGGTGCCGGTGAGCAGGTCGTTGTAGCCGGGTGCCGAGATGGTGGGCGTCTCGGTATACGTGCCCTGGTCGCCGCCCACGTGCGCCCGCAGGTAGGTGCCGCCGGCGATAATCTTTTTGATATTGGGCGTCGCCGCGTTTTCCAGCACGTCGGCCGGAATCCCATCGGCGATGATGAACACCACCTTGTGGGTGCGCGATTGCGCGGAAGCCAAGCCAGTGCTTAGCAAACTCCAGAGGAGCAGGTAGATAATTCGCATAACCTATTTTTTACCGACAATAGCCCTAATGGCAGTCCCCGTGCGGGGGGTAGGGGCGTAGGGCACGCCCAGGAGTTGGGCCAAGGTGGCGGCCACCTGGTTTTGGTAGAGCTGGCCGGTATGAGCTTCGCCCAGCGCGGGGGTATCGGGGCCAAGGGCGGCCAGCCAGATTTGGTCGGCTCCGGCCACTTTTTCGCCGTGGGTTTGCCACTGGGTGCCGGCAATGCCGCGCCCGTGGTCGGTGGTGATGAGCAGCGTCGTTTTGCCGCGGTACTGCGGGTCGCGCTGCAGGTACTCCCAGAGCTGACGGATGAAGTCGTCGGTGTAGCGGGCGGCGTGCAGGTAGGCCCCATACTCGCCGGCGTGGGCAAAGTCGTCGGTGTCGCCAAAGCTGATGTAGAGCACCCGCGGCTTCTTGCGCTTGACGTATTCGAGGGCGTACTGGTCGGTGAAGGCATCCAGCCGCTCCTCGCCAAAGGGGCTGGGGGTAGCCGGCTGCAGCTGGTTCAGCAGCAGCTCGTTCGAGGTCAGGCCCGGCCCGGTAGCCAGGCGCTGGCCGGCATTGACGGGCAGGCCGCTGCGCTTTTCGTTGAGGATATACGGGAAGGCCTCCCACGAGCCAAAGGCCGCCACCTTGCCCCGGAAGGCCGGCTGCTGGTTGAGCACCTCCAGCACCGTCGCGTTGGGGTTATCGAGCGGGTCGTTGCTGCGGATGCGGGCATCGTCGGGGGCTCCGGTCAGCAGCTCGTTGTAGCCGGGGTAGGAAAACCGCATGGTGTTGGTCACGTTCACCAGGCTGCCGGCCGGGCGGTTGCCGTAGAGCTGGCCCTGCCGCGCCACCGTGCCCCACAAGAAAGGCATGAGCGTCTGGCGGCGCTGCTCGGCCGAGCCCTGCCCGAAGTCTTTTTGCAACGCAGCCCGGTCGGCGAAGTAGTACTTGCTTTGGCGAAACAGCGCGGAGTCGGCTCCGCCAAATACTTCCTGCCAGCGCATGCCGTCCAGGGTCACGAGCACCAGGTTTTCGGTGCGCAGCTTGCCCGCCTGGGCGGCGGCCCGCAGGCCTACCCCCCCACTCAGCAGTAAACAGAAAAGAAAGGTTATCCGACGCATAAAATGAGCAAGGCGGGCCCGGAGCCCACCGCATAAGAGGGGGGTAGGAAGTCTATTTCAGGACGTACATCACGCCGTTAATATCATCGTTGCCAGCGTATTGGCTTTGCAGCGCCGCCTGGTAGTTGGCCGTGTTGGCGGTGCGCTCGGAGGTGGGGTACTGGAAGCGTTGCGCAATGCGGCCGCCGTTGCCGGTGCCGGGCCCGGTGGTGAAGGTAGGCACCCCGGTGCGGCGGTAGTTGTAGTACGCCTCCAGGCCCGAGTGCCGGAACAAGGCCAAGTATTTCTGCTGCAAAATTTGGGTCAGGCCAGCGGCGCCGTCGGCGTATTTCACGCTGGGCTGGGCGTAGTAAGTAGCAAAGCTGACGGGGATAGGGTAGGTGTCATAATTCGCGGCAGCCGTCACATCCGTCGAGACGGGCCGGTAGAACGCGGCCGTGTCGGTGCCACTGCTGGGCAGCCCGTAGAAGGCCATCGAGGCTTGAATACCAGCCGT
>CALMOO010000810.1:2530-7174 GCA_937871705.1 uncultured Hymenobacter sp. | reverse complement strand
CAAGCTTGTCCAGCACCACACTGAAGTCCAGCTCGCTAGCCCCGCCGAAGAGGTACGACACGCCCTGCCGACGCAGGTAGGCGAGGTACGCGTCGCTGACTTGCTCGCTGAGCACGGCAATGACATGGTCGCCGTCGATATGGCCCGACTCCCAGCCCAACTTGCCGCCGGCATCCACGGCCACGGCGAAGGACGTAGCCTCGGCGTCGGCCACAAAATCCTGGCGGTCGGGCACGGTATCGCCGGGGCGAGTAGCCGGGGCTAGCACCTTGGTGAAGTCCTTTTCCATCGTCACGCGGCCGCAGAGCCAGGCTTGCGCGTCGAAGTGGACAGCGGTGGTTTCGTAGGCGCTGGTGTCGGGCTTATCGCCCCAGCGGCTGGTGATGATGCGGCCGTCGAGCGAGGCCACCATGTGGCAGATTACGTGTGGTTTCATGCGGAATAGAAGCAGTAAAGCAGGTAGCAACGGCTCCAGGGCCGCCTAACAAGCCCATACGCCAAAAGTGCCCAGCCTGGCCAGCCAGCGGGGCCGGCTCGGTAAGTTGTTAGGCTGATGCACTGCTTTTTATAAGTGCCCGGCTAGCCGCCCAGTTTCGGCGCCAGCAACGCCAGACCTGGGCGGCCGAATGGCGCATGACCAGCACGGCGCCACCAGCTCTGCGCCTGTGCCCTAGCCACCGTGAGGGAAGCCCTTAATTAGCCACTAGTTCTTCTTGCGTGGGTTGGGCAACGCCTGGCAGCTGATGGGTGGAGGCTCGAAAGGCCAACCAGGCCACTACCGCGGCTACTAGGGTGATGACGCTGCTGCTGATAAAGACGCCGACCGCTCCCGTCAGGTCGAAGACCAGCCCGCCTACCCCCGCGCCGGTGGTGATGGCCAGCTGGATGATGGCAATTTGCAGGCCGCCACCGCTCTCGGCTTCGTCGGGAATCGTGTGCGTCAGCCAGGTGGGCCAGCCCACCTGCACCACCCCAAACGTCATCCCCCAGAAGGCGACCAGCACCGAAGCCACCACCGGCTGGCGACCAAACAGCACCAGACTCGCCACCACCAGGCCCATCAGCAGGGGCATGAGCGTCAGTGTTAAGGCCAGCTTGCGCTCCAGCAGGTGCCGGGCCAGTATGGTGCCCGCCAAGTTGGCTAGCCCAAATCCCAGCAGAATCGTGGTTAGGGTATTGACAGTAACGCCGGTTACGGTTTCCAAAAAAGGCCGCAGGTAGGTAAAGAACGTCGCGTAGCCCATGAAAACAAACAGCGTGGCCAGCATGCCCGGCGTGACGTGGGGGCGTTTGAACAGGCGCAGCATCGTACTCAGGCCCGCCGGCTGGTCGGGTGCCATCGCGGGCAAGGTTAGCGCCTGCCACACGAAAGCCAGCGCCCCTAGCCCGGCGGCCAGCTCAAACACGGTGCGCCAGCCCAGCAGCCCGCCCAGGAAGCTGCCCAGCGGCGCGGCCACCACCGTGGCCACCGAAACCGCCCCAAAAATGATGGACAGGGCCTTCGGCACCTCTTTCTTAGGAACCAACCGCAGGGCGACGGCAGCCGACAGGGCCCAAAAACCGCCAATGGCTAGCCCCAGCAGCACGCGCCCGATAGTCAAAACCAGAAAGTTGGGCGCAAAGGCCACCAACCCGTTGGAAAATACCTGCAAAACCGAAAAGGAGAGCATGACCCAGCGCCGGTCTAGGCGCTGGGTCACCACGCCGATAAGCAGGCTGGCAACCATGGCCACTACGGCGGTGATAGAGATAGCCTGCCCGGCCACACCTTCCGTGATGGCTAAATCGCGGGCCATCGGCGTGAGCAAGCTGACGGGCAAAAATTCGGAGGTAATCAAGCCCGCTACCCCCAGGGCTAAGGCAAATACCGCATTCCAGGCGGGCTTCGGGGCCAGCACAGGGGTACTAGTTAGTTGTTGCATATCCTTCGTTTGTTCAAATGCTTGCCGTTGGCTGCCGCGCAGGCGACAGGAACGGGATGGCCGGCTGCGGGTAGGCATTACTCAGCGCGCAAGCCATCTCCAACGACACCACAAAGGTCTCCGGCCCTGGAAAGGAACAGGTAACGACAATCAAAGGGGTTACTAAGAATTTCAAATAACTGCGGCCACCTACCGGGGTGGGCAATGCCGGTGCAGAAGCCCGCGAATAGGGGGCGCTGCCTACTCATCGAGGGGTAGCTCTACCTGCTGTAGGAAGGCTTCCCCCCGCCGTCACTCAAGCGGCGCACGTGGAGCTCACGCGCATGCTCGACTCGGTGGAGCGCTTCAAGCGCACCCTCGACCACCTCACGAAGGTTCCGAAGCTGCAGAAAGAGCCCGCCGACATCTTGCGCCTGCAGAAAGAGCCCGCCACCGAAATCCATTTGGCGCGCCTGGTGCCCGACGTAGAACTTGACCTGTTCCCGTTCATTGTGCAAACCGGCACCCAGCTGGAAGCCCAGGTGCCAGCGGCCGTGACCCTGACCTTGACCTGCTCGGAAAAGAACCTGCGCTCGGTGGTGTACAACCTGCTCAGCAATGCCCGCAAGTACCGCCACCCCGACCGGCCGCCGCGGGTACGGGTGGCCTGCCAGCAGGAAGAAAGCTACCACGTGCTGGAGGTGCTGAACAACGGCCTGGGGCTAGAGCTATCGCAGGGCCACCGGAAACCGCTTGGCATGTTTCAGGGCCTGCACACCCACGTCGAAGGCACCGGCGTGGGCCTGCACATGGTCAAGCGCATCGTGGAAAATGCCGGCAGCCGCATCGAAGTCGACAGTCAGCTCGACCACGGGTCCACCTTCCGGGTGTTCCTCCCGCAGTAAGGTGCCCGATGCCTTCGCAGCTGGCTAATGCCCGAGCTGCGTGCGCAGCTGTCCGCACCCGCAGCACGAGAGCAACCGTTCTTCCAATCCATTGGCATACCGGTAAAGTACTTCCCGCACCCGATGCGGGGTAAGCCGGTTGCCGCAGCCCGCACAGGGTAGTGGGCAGGTGCCATCGTTCCATTCTTGCAAAACCAAGTCCATGGTGCGTTGTCGATGTAGTAGTTCAGGAAAGTATACCCGGCAAGCTGCAATTGTGGGACCAATTGCTCAGCTTCTCGCCAATAGCCGGGCAATTAGTCCCAAACGCGCGAGTGACCACCAAACAAAACGAGCGGACCACCTGGCCTGCTCGTTTTGTCTCCGCCCTACCCCTCCAAGTGTGGCCGGCCCTCAAACCCCGGCCAGTCGCCGGAGACCCCTATGGAGCAAATGCACTCGTATGTTCGCCGCATACCTTGTGTGAGAAAGAACTTGATAATTTCAAAGCTGCCCGCCACCAGTTGGGGCCGGAACAGTTTGCGGTAGTTTCGCTGCCTGCAGCACGGTTCCCTTCCCTGGTAGCCCCGTATCAACTGCGCAGGTACAGGCTCAGGTCGGCGACGGATGAGATGAAGTTACCGTCAGGGTAGGTGGTCGGCCCGTAGTAGGGCTGGGCTACCGTCGGTGATTGGTAAAGCCGGGAATACTGCGCGAAATTTACCTCTCCGAAGCTCCAGCCCGAGTTGCGCAGGTGCCGGGGCCAGTCGCCAACTCCACCACGTAAGCCGCCAGGGCCACCCCCACAGTGGGTGGGGTAGTTGGCTTATACACCTGAATAAGAGGAGCAGCGTGACTATTTATATAATTTATCTAATATAAACAACCATGCTAGAAGAATAGAGTATACGTTTGTCTATCAATTCTTCAATTCAGTATACGCAGGTGGTTATTCGTTCCTTCCCCGCTTCTTCGCTTACCCTTGTTTATCGCACTACCCCCCAGTGCAACGCGTTGTCTCGTCGGGCGGCCCTGGCTGTAGAAACGTACTTGCGCCAAGGCTGTAACTATGCTCCTCAAGCAGGAAGTAACTCCGGCTTCCTTAGCTTTTTCAGTAAGCTGCTTAAGTGGGCCTAGTCGGCGTAGAGGCATTTCTCAACTTAGCTACAAAAACTGAATTAGTTCTACAGCTGTGTTGGGCACAAGTACCAGGTATTAACGTGAGTACGGTGTTAGTGCGACAGGTGCTGCGTGAACTAAGGGTGCTACTGCCTGAATCTAGATGTAGCCGCCCGCCGCGTGCACGGCGTCAGTCACGCGTTTCCAGCCCGCCGCTTGCTCCGGAGAGTGGATGCCGGGCGTGTTGTAGCCCACTCCTTGCCGCGATTATAAGGCCCGCCGGAGCGCGCTGCGCGTAGTATTTCACCATTAGAGTCGGTAGGCACGTTGCCGGGGTTGGTGGCGTAGCCTATTACACCGGCAACTGGTCCCAGAAGATGATATGGCCCGCCTGCTGGCGCACAAACTTGACGCCTCCATCTTGGGAAACGACCAGCACCAGGCAGTTCGGCTCGGCCTGGCACAGCCGGTAGGCCGCCCGGTGGCGGGTACCCCCGCTGTTGGCCGGCTCGGCCTGTAGCTGGGTCGCCTCGGGGTCGAGGGCGCGCTGCACCCAGTCCGTAGGCAGGGCCGGCGCGCGCACCTCCACCCCAAAGCCGACCACCTCAAACTGCTTGTTGAGCACCAGCGCCCCGTCTACGGTCATGAGGTCGGCCAAAACGGCCGCGAAATGGTTCAGCTCGGTGTGGATGGCCTGCAGGAGCCCATCGGTCGAGCGGCGGTAGGCTACCCAGGTGTCC
>CALMOO010000810.1:0-2520 GCA_937871705.1 uncultured Hymenobacter sp. | reverse complement strand
TCTGCGCTGCGCGCCACGGCGCGCGTCAGCAGGGCCACGTAGCGGGTGCCGACATCGTTGGCCTGCACGCCGTATTTGGGCACCAGCAGCCCGGCTTCGCCCACCAGCGCCGGCACCCGGGCACTGTCGACCAGCACGAGCATGCCCCCGTGCCCCCCGGCCTGCACCTGAGCCAACACCCGGCGGGTCATGTACTGCGTCAACGCGCGAGCCAGCGCCAGCCCCGTGGGCGGCCCTTCTTGCAGCAGGGCAACCTCGTTGAAATGGCTGTGCACCCAGGCGGCCGGAAAATGCACCTGCTTGGGCGCGAGTACCTGGCCTTGTTGCAGCACGAGCACCCGCTCGGCCCCGCAGAATACACCCAAGTTGCCCGACCCGAAGAGGTGCAGGAACAGTGCCGGCGGCAAGTAAGCCGGGTCGGCCGGCTCGTGGGCGTAATCCCAGGGGCGGGTCGTGAGCACCATCCCCCAAATGACCAGCCCTACCCCCGCCCGCTCTTCCACGGCCAGCAGGTGGCCTGGCCGCTGCACAGTCGGGCTCAGCCGGCGCAATTCCTGCGCGCGGTACGGAAGCGGCTGCGTAAAGCGCAGCACCTGGTGCTGCGCCGACTGGCGGAGCGGGTCGGTCAGCTGCTGCTCGGGGGCCAGCACGAGGTGGCCCAGCACGGGACGGGTTTCTTCTTGCAGCAGACTGGCTTGGTAGGCTACGGCCAGCAGCTCCGTCAGCACCTCGTGGCTCGGCAAGGGGAAGCCGTGCGCGGGCCAATAGTGCGGCAGCGCCGCGGCAACATCGGGGGGGTAGGCGTAGGAACTCATTGGAAGAAGGCGAGACGGCAGCCAGCCGGCAAGGGTGCTGCCGTAAAACTAGCGGTGGCTAGGGGTAGCACCACCGGGCTAGCCAACGCAACTTGCACGTTCTTTCCTCCTTTGGCCGGGCTTGCTCCCTACCCCCCCATTTCGCTATGACGCCCCACGAGACCCTGTTCGCCGTTATTCGCCACTTCGTGGCGCTGGCCCCGGCCGAGGAAACGCTTCTGGAAGAGTTATTCGTGGCCGAGCAGGTGCCCAAGGGCGGCTTTTTTCTGCGTCCGGGCGAGGTAAGCCGCAAAGTCGCTTTCGTCGTGCAAGGCGTGTTCCACAACTTCCGCAGCCGCGACGGGCAGGAGCACACCTTTTACTTCGGCCGCGAGCGGGAGTTCATCGGCGACTACAGCAGCTTTTTGCCCGCCCAACCCGCCGTCCATGCCATTCAGGCCCTGGAGCCGGCCCGCCTGCTCTCTATCTCGCACGACAACCTGCAGCGCCTCTACCGCGAAATGCGCGAAGGGGAGCGGTTTGGGCGCCTAGTGGCCGAGATGCTATTTGTGGACGTGCTGGGGCAGCTCACGTCGTTTTACGAAGAGACGCCCGAGGAGCGCTACGCCCGCTTCGTGCGCACCTACCCCGATTTGCAGCAGCGCATTCCGCAATACTACATCGCCTCCTACGTGGGCGTCAAGCCGCAGTCGCTGAGCCGCATTCGGGGCCGCACGGTTTAAGTAAGCCGCCGGGCATTTATGCACTTGAGTGAATGACTGGGGGGTAGGGGCCGTCGGAGCTTTGTATCCTACTTAACCCCCTCCCCCTCATCATGACACGACGCACTCTCACCCGCGGGCTCTGCCTGCTCCTCGGCCTTGGTATGGTCTTTATTGGCGCCCGCTTCCTGCTAGCCCCCCGTGCGGGGGCCGAGGGCTACGGCGTGTTTCTGCCGCCGGCCAACGTGAATTACGCTTTTCACTACGCCAAAGGCATCCGCGACATCTTCTCAGGCCTGCTGCTGGCCCTCTTCGCCGGCCTGGGCTACGACCGGTCCCTGGCCTGGGTCACGCTGCTAGGCGCGCTCATTCCCAGCGTGGACCTGGCCATTGTACTAGCCCAGCCCACGGGCTCGCTGGCGCTGGCCACGCCGCACCTGGTGGCCATCGTGCTGCTAGTAGGGCTCGCTATTTCGCTCTTTACGCTGGCTCGGCCGGCCGCGGCCACCACCTCTTCCCCGGCTGTCGCATGAGCACTTACTGGATGCAAGGCCTAGCAGCTCTGGCGCTGCTGAGCACCGGCGTGGTGTACGGCACCGACGTCTTCTTTGCCCTGGTGGCCCGCCCGGCCCTGCGCCGGGTAGACGAGGCCAGCCTAACTAGGGTGCTGGGCCAGCTGCACGCCGTGGGCGATGCCCGCATGCCCCTGTTCGGGGCCACGGGGCTGCTTGCCACGGCGGGCCTGGCGCTGGCGGCCGGCGGCTGGCACACGCGGCCCGGTAGCCTCGCGCTGCTGGCCCTGGTCGGCCTGCTGACCCACTTGGCAGCATACCTGCGCGTGGCCAAACCCGTGAACCAAGCCCAAACCGCCGCGGCTCAGCATAATATCATTCCGCCCGATGCGCGAGCCCTCCAAACCCGCTGGGACAGCGTCATTAGCCTACGAGCCGGGGCGCTCACGCTGGCGATGGGTGCCATTTTGGCGGCCGCGCTCGGGCTACCGT
>CALMOO010000809.1 GCA_937871705.1 uncultured Hymenobacter sp. | reverse complement strand
ATCTCGGTGTAGCCCGTGAAATACGAGCTGAGCTGCACCTGGCTCAGGGTGGCGCGGTGCCACTTGTTGCGGGCTTCGGCTTCTTCCTGAAAGCCCTCGCGCATGAGCAACGTTACCACGTCTTTTTCGGTGGCGTTCTGGGTCTGGATGAGGTTATCGACCACTGCATTCAAAGTCGAGCGCATGTTCCACTTGTCCCAGAGTAGCCAGATTTCGTCGGAGTTGTTGCCGTAGCCGTTTTGCAGCATCATCAGCTCCGAGTACACGGCCCAGCCCTCAATCATGGCGCCGTTGCCAAAAATACTCTTCACCAGCGAGGGCGAGCGGTTGGCGTACACGAGCTGCGTGTAGTGCCCCGGAATGGCCTCGTGAATGTTGAGAATCTGCAAGGTATAGTCGTTGTACTCACGCAAATAGCTCTCGGCCTGGGCCGGAGTCAGGGAGGGGGGTAGGGGCTCGACGTTGTAGTAGGTATTGGCCTTGGTATCGTAGGGGCCGGGGGCGCTCACGCTGGCGCCCGCGCCGCTGCCGCGCATGTAGCCCGGCGTTTCGCGCACTACCAGCGGCTTGCTGGGGTCCTGCGTCAGCAGCTGGTGGTCGTTGACGAACTTGATGAGCGTCGGAATCTGGCGCTTCACCGCATCCACGAAGCCCTCGCGCGGGGCGTGCTTAAGCGTCAGCTTGTCAACAACCTGGCGAATAAGCTGCAACGTGTCCTTTGGTGCCGTTTGGCCGGCGCAGTATTTTGGAAAGAGCCGCGCCGCCCGCCGGCCCATATCGTGCAGCAAGTCGGCCTTGTGCTGCTGGGCCAGCTCAAACACTTTCTCAGCCGAATAGCTCGACTGAATATCCAAAGCGAATTTTCTGTCGAACAGCGCCTTGCCAATGCGAAACGAGCGAAATTCCTTGCCCGTGAGCACATCGCCCTTCAGAAAGGCGATGTAGCCCTGAATGGCTTTTTGGGCGCCCGCGATACGCTGGTTCAGCAGCTGCTTTTCGGCCGCGCTCAGGCCCGACTTCCGTACCGAATCGGCCAGCGCTGGCCCGAACACGGCGAGGCCACCTTCGTTCTGGGCCACACCTAGCTCGGTGTGCTCGCGCGTGGGCTTGGTGATGTTGGCCTTGGCCGAGGCGTAGTAGGCGCCGGCCTGGGCAATCTTGTCGGAGATGTTGCGCAGGCGCCGGTCGAGGGGGTAGTGATGGCCGTTGAGCAAGTCGCCCACGCTGGCACCGAGGTTGTAGCTGGCCGGGTTCCATTGCCAGCTCTGGAGGGTGTCGGCGTACCAGCGCTCCGAGCGTAACTCGTTGGTGAGCAAGTGCAAGTCAATCTGGTTGCCGGGCGAGAGGCTATCGGGCGCAAAGCCGGCCAAGGCGCCCAGGTTTTGGGCCACAAAGGCGGCCTCGCGGCGGCGCTGCTGCGCGTCGGGTATCACCAGCAGCGAGTCGTATTTATGAAAACCTTGCGACGAGGCGTAGTCGGGGTTCTGCTTCCACAAGTCCAGAATAAACTGGTTTTTGTAGCGGTCGAACCGCGCGTCGGCGGGCGTGGCCGCCGGCTGGTCGGTGGCAGTTTTATCGGATTTGCTGGTGCAGGCAGGTAGCGCCAGGGCCAACAGGGGGAGGTAGCGAAGCTTCATGTAGGGTGCGGGGCTTGCCCCCGGCCGGCGTTTAACGGTGGTGGGGCTGACTGTATACTAGACAATAATCGGCATAACGGCGCGAACCATCATCGTTCAACGCCGGGCGGGGGCAAGCCCCGCACCCTACTTTCGTGCCATGCAAGTATCCGTCGCCTTCTTCGCAGCCGCGCTGCTGTTCGCCTGCTCCTCGCCTTCGTCCGAAACCACCGCAGCTACCCAGCCGGCTACTACGGCGCCCGTGCAGGCGTCGGGCGCCTTCCCCGAAACCTTTGAGGCGGGCGCCAAGGGCAGCTACGCCGCGGCGCCCGAGGCGCTGGCTACTGGCGCGTGGCTATTCACGGAGGCGCTCATCGGCGGCTCGCCCGAAGACCACAAGCACGGCCAGCACGCGGCGCGCCTGCGCGCTGGCGGGCGCCTGACGATGCAGTTTGACGCGCCGGCCGGGGTGCGGCGCATCAGCATTTTAGCGGCAGCTTTTGGCAATGACGGACCCAGCACCTGGGAGCTGTGGGTGAGCCGCGACCACGGCCGCACCTGGCAGCGCAATGGCCAACCGCAAAAAACTACCGGCCCAGCGCTGCGCCCAGCCATTTTTGCCGGGCTGGCCAATGAGGCGCTGCGACTCGAAATTCGCAAGACGGATGCGGGCAAGGGCCGCCTCAACCTCGATGACATCAGTAT
>CALMOO010000808.1 GCA_937871705.1 uncultured Hymenobacter sp. | reverse complement strand
CAGCACCGATTTTTGCGGAATGCGGTAGCCTACCGACAGCATCGACTTGAGCAAAGCCTCGGCGGCCGTGTCGCCCAGGCAGCCTACCTCGCCGGTCGAGGACATGTCCACGGTTAGCACTGGGTCGGCGCCGGCCAGGCGGGTGAACGAGAACTGCGAGGCTTTGACACCCACGAAGTTGGCATCGTACACCAGTTCGCTGGCATCGCGGTCTACGGCTACCCCTAGCAGTATTTTCGTGGCCTTGGTAATCAGGTTATTGCCCGATACTTTCGACACGAAGGGGAAGCTGCGCGAGGCGCGAATGTTACACTCGATAACCTTTAGGTCGTTGTTTTTGCCCAGGAACTGGATATTGAACGGCCCGCTGATTTCGTAGCGCTTGGCGATTTTCTCGGCAATGGCTTTGAGGCGGCGTACCGTCTCCACGTACACCTTTTGGGGGGGGTAGTACATGGTGGCGTCGCCCGAGTGCACGCCCGCAAACTCGACGTGCTCCGAGATGGCGTAGCTCACGATTTCGCCGTGGTCGGCCACCGCGTCTAGCTCGATTTCCTTTGCTTCCTCAATGAACTCCGACACCACTACCGGGTATTCGGTGCTTACTTCCTTAGCTACTCGCAAGAAGTTTTCCAGCTCCTCCTTGTTGGAAACCACGTTCATGGCCGCGCCCGATAGCACGTAGCTCGGCCGTATGAGCACCGGGAAGCCCACCTTGCCCACGAACTCAAACACGCCTTCCAGCGTCGAAAGCTCGCTCCAGCGCGGCTGTGAAACGCCCAACTCGTCCATAATCGACGAGAACTTGTGGCGGTTTTCGGCCTCGTCGATGCGCTCGGGCGAGGTACCCAGCACCGGCACATTTTCCTGGTGCAGGCGCATGGCGAGGTTGTTCGGAATCTGGCCGCCCGTGGAGAGAATGACCCCGCCTGGCTGCTCAAAATCCAGAATATCCATCACCCGCTCAAATGACAGCTCCTCGAAATACAGCCGGTCGCTCACGTCGTAGTCGGTCGAAACAGTCTCAGGGTTGTAGTTGATAACAATAGTTTTGTAGCCCTCGGCGGCGGCGGTTTGAATGGCATTCACACCGCACCAGTCAAACTCTACGCTGCTGCCGATGCGGTACACGCCCGAGCCCAGCACGGCCACCGCTTTCTCGGTTTCGGGCGCCAAGTCGTTCTCGGTGCCGTGGTAGGTGAGGTACAGATAGTTAGTCTTAGCCGGAAACTCCGCCGCCCGGGCGTCAATCTGCTTCACCACCGGCAAAATGCCCAGCTCCTTGCGGCGCTTGCGCACGCGCAGTTCACTGTTACGCAAATCATTTTCACCGTAGAACTTAGCGGCCAACTGCATATCTGAGAAGCCCAGTTTCTTAGCTTCTGCCAGCAGTGCCTTATCGGGAGTTGAACCATCGCCAAGGGGTAGGAGGCGCTGGCCCATCTCAAAAATGGTGCTCAGGCGCTGCAAAAACCACAAGTCGATTCTCGTCAAATCGTGGATTTGCTGCACCGTGTACCCTAGCTCAAAAGCTTGGTTGATAGCGAAAATGCGCTCCTCGTTAGGGTCACTCAGTAGCTTGTCTACCTCAGCGTTGGTCACGGGCGCTTCAGGCCGGTTGGCCACAAAGCCACGGCGGCCGGTGTCCAGCATCCGTAGGCCTTTCTGAATGGCTTCCTCAAACGAGCGCCCGATGGCCATTACCTCGCCCACGCTCTTCATGCTGGAGCCAATCTGCCGGGTCACGCCGTCAAATTTGCCCAGGTCCCAGCGCGGCAGTTTCACCACCACGTAGTCGAGTGCCGGCTCAAACAGCGCCGAAGTCGTTTGCGTCACGCTGTTTTTCACCTCAAACAACCCGTAACCCAGCGCCAGCTTAGCCGCTACAAAAGCGAGGGGGTAGCCCGTCGCTTTCGAGGCCAGCGCCGATGAGCGCGACAAGCGCGCGTTCACCTCAATCACGCGGTAGTCTTCCGACACGGGGTCGAGCGCGTACTGAATGTTGCACTCGCCCACAATGCCCAAGTGCCGGATGGTCTTGATACCAATCTGGCGCAGCTTGTGGTACTCGCGGTTGCTAAGCGTCTGCGACGGGGCCACCACGATGCTCTCGCCGGTGTGAATACCGATGGGGTCGAAGTTCTCCATGTTGCAGACCGTGATGCAATTGTCATAGCAGTCACGCACCACTTCGTACTCCACTTCCTTCCAGCCCTTCAGCGACTCTTCCACCAGAATCTGACTCGAAGTCGCAAATGCCCGCTCGGCCAGCGCCCGCAACTCGTCCTCGTTATCGGCAAAGCCGCTACCCAGGCCACCCAGCGCAAACGCCGCCCGGATAATCAGCGGAAAGCCGATTTCCAAGCCCGCCGCGATGGCATCGTCCATCGTGGTAACGGCCCGACTACGGGCCGTTTTTACGTCGATTTCATTGAGCTTGTCAATGAAAATATCCCGGTCCTCGGTGTCGATAATTGACTGCACCGGCGTGCCGAGCACGCGCACGTTGTACTTCTCGAAAATATCGTTCCGGTAGAGCTGCACCGCGCAGTTCAGCGCCGTTTGCCCCCCAAACGCCACCAGAATGCCGTCGGGTTTTTCCTTCTTAATGACCTCCTCGACGAAATACGGCGTGACGGGCAGAAAGTACACATCGTCGGCAATATTGTCCGACGTCTGCACGGTGGCAATATTGGGATTAATCAGGATGGTCGTAATGCCTTCTTCCTTCAGCGCCTTCAGCGCCTGCGAACCGGAATAGTCAAATTCGCCCGCCTCGCCGATTTTCAACGCGCCGGAACCGAGAACCAGTACTTTCTTAATGTCTTTCATTAGGTGCTTACAACCTTTCTTTCGAGAGGAAGCGAGTGTAAAAATTAAGTATTGTAACGTGGAAGCTTGCCGTTGAAACCCGTTCGGCAAGCTCAGCCTGACGGACGGGTTTGGCTTAGGCTATACTGTCGCCTGCTCTGCTTTATACTTTTCCACCGAAGCCAAAAAGTCGTCAAACAGATACTCCGTATCCACTGGCCCACCGGCGGCTTCGGGGTGAAACTGCACTGCGAAGAACGGCTTGGTTTTATGGCGGATACCCTCGCAGGTGCCGTCGTTAAGGTTCTCAAACAGGCCTTCCCAGCCCTCCGGCAACTTGGTCATATCCACTGCGAAACCGTGGTTTTGCGAGGTTACGTAGCACTTGTTGGTGCCGAGTTGGCGCACGGGCTGGTTGTGGCTACGGTGGCCGTATTTCAGCTTATAGGTGCTACCCCCGCAGGCCAGGCCCATGAGCTGAATGCCCAGGCAGATGCCGAAAATCGGCTTATCGCCGGCCAGCGCGGTGCGCAGGTGGCCGATGGTTTTTTCGCAGGTGGTGGGGTCGCCGGGGCCGTTGCTCAGAAACAGGCCGTCGTAGTCGAGCTGATTGAAGTCGTAGTCCCAGGGCACGCGGGTTAGCTCCACGTCGCGCTCGAGTAGGCAGCGGATAATATTGTTTTTCACGCCGCAATCGACCAGCACGATTTTGTGCTTGCCGCTACCGTAGCGCTTCACGCCGTCCACGCTCACCTGGGCCACGAGGTTGTCCTCGTTGGGGTCGTGCAGCGGAATGTCGTGGTCGGGCGTCACGATTTTGCCAAGCATGGCGCCTTCTTCGCGTAGCTTCTTGGTTAGCATCCGGGTATCTACGTCGTAGATGCCGGGAATATCGTGCGCGGCTAGCCACTCGCTCAGGCTTTGCG
>CALMOO010000807.1:1251-3106 GCA_937871705.1 uncultured Hymenobacter sp. | reverse complement strand
CGCAGCCAGCAAAAACGTGAAGCGTGGCCCCACCTCGGCATATTGCCGGCCCGGCGCGGCCGCCAGCACGGCTTGGCCCTGCTCTAAGTACGCCACCGATTCCTGAAAGCGCCGCGAGCGGTACAGCGCGTGCGCCAGCATATACAGCAGCCGCAGCTGGTAGCCGCGGTGGGCCGGCGCAAAGCCGTGGCGACGCTCCATGAGCCGGTAGCAGCGCTCGATAAAGGGCGCAAACGTGGCAAAGTCGCCCCGCACCAGCATGGCATTGCGCGCTATGCTCATGAGCCGGCACAGCAGCGAAGGCGAGCGGGCAAAAGCTTCCTGCAAGTCATACTCAACCAAGATATTGCGCAGCAGCTCATCGACTGGCACGGCGCCGCGGCCGTGCTGCCGCGCCTGGCGCAGGCGCTGGCGCAGCAGGCTGTCGGCAATGCCGGCGCGCTCTTCCTCATCGGCGGCTTTTTTGTTGCGGTGGTGGCGCCCAATAATGTCGTCGAGCGGGTCGGCGTAGGGCGAGTTGGCGTACTGAATCTGGAGGTTGTACACCGCATTCAACGGCTCATACTGCTCGTTGTCCTGGGCTAGTTTTTCGGCTTTGCGCAGTAGGCTCCAGGCCAGGCGCGGCACGCCGGCCCCAAACAGGTACTGCGCCAGCGTAAGCTGCCCGCGCACCGAGGTGGCGGCCGTGGCATCGTTCTGGCGCTGGCGCAAGAGCAGGTAGTCAGTAAGATAACGTAGCAAGCGCTTGCGCAGGGCGTAGTATGCTACAGGGTTGGGTTCGTCGGGGTAGAGCTTCTTAATCAGTTCTTCCGACCGATACTCTTTGGGGTGAAGCAGTAGGTCGAGCAGGCGCAAATCCTGGCGGCCGGTGGCCTTGCGGCGCTGCCACTGAATGAACTGCGCTAGGTCGCGGCGGTCGTCGGGCGGCAGGGTTTGCAGGGTCAGGCGCAGGTCGTCCATCAGGGTGGCAAAGTGGATAGTTAGCCCTAAAGTAAGGGGGTAGGCAGACTGCCCGCACAAAACTCCGCCATTTCCTAACCCTTCTGCTTACTACCCCCGTATAAGCTCTACAACCCACCCTTTTAAGTCTTTTCACTCATGGACGTCAATAATAATAACATCAACGACCAAACCGAGCTGCGCGCTCGTGGCAACTGGAACGAAATCAAAGGGGCTGCCAAGCAGAAATGGGGCAACCTCACCGACGACGACCTGACCTACCAGGAAGGCAAGCAGGACGAGTGGTTTGGCAACCTACAAGAGAAAACCGGCCACGCCATTGATGATATCAAGAGCTGGTTCCACAATACTTTCAGCTCCGACGCTGACACTACCAACACGAACGGCAACGTTCGCTAGGTTGTAGCTCGTTAGTCAAAGCCCCTTGCCTATTCTGGCGAGGGGCTTTTTTGTTGGAAAGAGCGAGCGGGTAGCTGCACAATTCGCCGGCTCATCCTTCCCTACCCCCACAAATCGGCCGCGACGCGGTAGGTATTGGCGTGCGCCTCCACGATGTCGGCAATGCGCTCGGAATAGCCGCCGCCCATGCACACCACCACCGGCAGCTCGCGCCGGTGGCAGGCCGTGAGCACCAGCTCGTCGCGGCGGCGGCAGCCGGCGCGGGTCAGCGCCAGGTGGCCGAGCTTGTCGGTAGCCAGCACATCGACGCCGCTGAGGTAAAACACAAAATCGGGGCGCACCTGCTCATCGAGCAGGCGCGGCAGCACGTCGGCGAGCAGAGCCAGGTACTCGTCGTCGCCGGTGCCGTCGGGCAGGGGCAGGTCGAGGTCCGACACTTCTTTGCGGCCCGGAAAGTTACGGGCGCCGTGCATCGAAAACGTAAACACTCGCGGCT
>CALMOO010000807.1:0-1241 GCA_937871705.1 uncultured Hymenobacter sp. | reverse complement strand
CCCAAATAGTGCGGCCGTGCCGTTGCCCTGGTGCACATCGAGGTCGATAATTAGAATTTGGCGCACCCGCGCCGCCTCGTGCGCCAGCAGCCAGTTGGCTGCCACTGCCTGGTCATTGAGCAGGCAAAAGCCCTCCGGCCGGCCCGCAAACGCGTGGTGTGTGCCCCCAGCAATGTTAAGCGCTACCCCCGCCCCCGCCAGCACCCGCTGGGCGCACCCAATGGTGCCGCCCAGCAGCGTGATTTCGCGCTCGGCCAGCGCCACCGACCACGGAAAGCCGCTCGCCCGCTCCTCCTGGCGGGTCAGCTGCCCGTGTAGCAAGCGGTGTACATAGCCGGCTTCGTGCGTTAGCAGCACATCGGCCAGCGGCGGGGGGGTAGGGATGAAAAAATCGCTCGTCGTGGCCGTGCCTTCGTGCAAAAGCTGCTCGGGCAGCAGCTCGTATTTCAGCATCGGGAAACGGTGGCCGGCAGGCAGCGGCAGGATATAGTTAGGGGCAAACGCAATCGTCATTGACCAAGTACCAAGCGGCACCAACCACTGTAAAGTTCTAAATTATGCTAGTCCGCCTACCTGCTGTTTAGGCGCAGAAAAATCGCTTCGTCCGTTAGTCGACAAAAATGGGGTAGTGGCCGAGTGGTAAGCTTATTACAGCCTGCGCCTAATCCGATTTTAAGGCCATTTCGTATCTTTATCTTTCCGCTCTGCTACTCCTTTTACCTTCCCACCCATTTTCATATATTATCACAATGCCTTCTTCGCGTTCTGCTATAACTAAACACTCAGCGGCTCCTTCCCGCCGCCACCGCCGCTCTGCCTTCAACGGCTCCAAGCAGTTATCGGCCCTCGAGGCTGAGAATCGCCAGGTGCTGTGGGCCCTTGGCGCCCTTGGCCTGGCCCTTATAGTGGCCCTCGTGGTGGTGGCCATTCACATGGCCGGCAGTGCTACGTAGCCCGCTGCCGCGGCAACGGCTACTATTCGTCGAGTAGGTTGCCCAGGAAGCCGCCCAGCGCGGTGCCGCTTTCCTTTTTGGCATTGCCACCCCACGGGGCTAGCGCCTGAATGAGCTTCTTCACGGGCATCGACTGAATCCAGACGCGGCCAGTGCCGCGCAGCGTGGCCAGCAGCAGTCCTTCCCCACCAAATATCATCGACTTGAGGCCGCCGGCCCGCGCCACGCTAAAGTCGATACCCGGCTCGAAGGCCACCACGCAGCCCGTATCCACGCGCAGTAGCTCAT
>CALMOO010000806.1:911-5489 GCA_937871705.1 uncultured Hymenobacter sp. | reverse complement strand
GCGTTGGGGTCGCCCATCATCGCATGCATGATCATCCCGCCCTTGATCACCATGTCGGGCTTTACCCCGAAGAACGCCGGCGTCCACAGCACCAGGTCGGCGAGCTTGCCGACCTCGACCGAGCCGACCTCGTGCGCCATGCCCTGCGCGATCGCCGGGTTGATCGTGTATTTCGCGACGTAACGCCGCACGCGCATGTTGTCGTTGCGCTCGCTGTCGCCGGGCAGCGCGCCGCGCTGCGCCTTCATCTTGTGCGCGGTCTGCCAGGTGCGGGTGATGACCTCGCCGACCCGGCCCATCGCCTGGCTGTCCGACGACAGGATCGACAGCGCGCCCAGGTCATGGAGGATGTCCTCGGCCGCGATCGTCTCCTTGCGGATGCGCGACTCGGCGAACGCCAGGTCCTCGGGGATCGCCGGATCGAGGTGATGGCAGACCATCAGCATGTCGAGATGCTCGTCGATCGTGTTGATCGTGAACGGCATCGTCGGGTTGGTCGAGCTCGGGATCACGTTGGCAAAGCCGGCGAGCTTGATGATGTCGGGCGCATGGCCGCCGCCGGCGCCTTCGGTGTGGAACGCGTGGATCGTGCGGCCCTTGAACGCGGCGATCGTGTCCTCGACGAAGCCGCTTTCGTTGAGCGTATCGGTATGGATGCACACCTGCACGTCGTACTTGTCGGCGATAGTCAGGCAGTTATCAATGGTGGCGGGGGTAGTGCCCCAGTCTTCGTGCAACTTGAAGCCCAACGCCCCGGCCTCTACCTGCTCGGCTAGCCCCTCGGGCTTCGAGGTGTTGCCCTTGCCCAAAAACCCGAAATTCATGGGGAAGGCGTCGGTGGCCTTGAGCATTAGTTCGAGGTAAAACGCGCCCGGCGTGCAGGTGGTGGCCGTGGTGCCAGCGGCCGGACCGGTGCCGCCGCCCACCATCGTGGTCACGCCCGAGGCCAGCGCCTCGGTTATCTGCTGCGGGCAAATAAAGTGGATGTGGCAGTCGATGCCGCCCGCCGTGAGGATGTGCCCCTCGCCAGCCACCACTTCGGTGGTCACGCCCACCACCAAGCGCGGGTCCACGCCGGGCATGATGTGCGGGTTGCCCGCCTTGCCGATGCCCACGATGCGCCCGCCCTTGATGCCGATATCGGCCTTGTATACGCCGGTATAGTCGAGCACCAGCGCATTAGTAATCAGCAGGTCCAGCGCGTCGGCCTGCCCGATGCCGGCCGCCTGCCCCATGCCATCGCGCAGGGTTTTGCCCCCGCCAAACTTGCACTCCTCGCCGTACACGCAGTAGTCGCGCTCGACCTCCAGCAGCAGGTCGGTATCGCCGAGGCGCACCCGGTCGCCCACGGTCGGGCCATACATAGCGGCATACGCCTGCCGGGAAAGGGGTAGGGACATAGTTTGTTAAGAAAAATGTTGAGCTTTATGACAACTTTTTAGAGATTTCAAATCTGTTTTGAAAATGCTTTCTGCTTCTCGTATTGCTTGCGCTTTTCTGCTAATTGCCTGCTCTTGCAATTCTTATCAAGATAACATTTGCAAGAATCAAGCATCATTGATTAAAAAGCTGAGTGGGAGCGCTTTTTACAGAAGAGGCAATTCTAATCTTATGCTTTTCTATGTCTCTCAAAACAGCAAGACAAATCAGTATTTCTTTGAAGCGGCTAATGAGAAGCTCACGCTAGCAAACGATAGTTTAGAGTATCAAGAAAGCGTTGAGCGAAGAAACATTGTCCCCTACGTCTCGAAGCTTAGAAGAGAACTTGATTCTCTTGAGATTAAAGAGTATGATGGTCGCGCCGATGGGCTAGGTACATTACTCAAAATGCACATGAAAGACGGTGATTGGGTAACTTATACAGAAGATTCAAGCCGCATTACTTACCCAGCGACTTTACAATATCTTAGAAAGTCAAAAAGCTTTTGTAAGAATTGGTATAGAAACAGTTACTGAAGCTTCCCCAGCGCCTGCTGCTTGCCGGCCTCATCGAGCGGGCCATCAATCCAGCCGTTGCCGCCGTACACGCGGCGCTCGCCGGCCAGCGCTACCAGTTGCACGCGCTTGCGCTCGCCCGGCTCGAAGCGCACCGCCGTGCCGGCCGGGATATGGAGCCGGTAGCCAAAGGCCGCCGCCCGGTCGAAGTCCAGTCCCGCGTTGGTTTCGAAGAAGGGGTAGTGTGAGCCCACCTGCACAGGCCGGTCGCCCCGGTTCAGCACCTCTAGCTCAATAACGGGGCGGTTTCCGTTCAAGATAATGTCGCCATCGGCCAGCAGGTATTCGCCCGGCACGGCGGCGGGCACCGGCGCCGCGGCCGGGGCCGTGCGGCTGAGGCCGCTGCCGTAGAGGGCCAATTCGGGCGAGCCGTGCTCGCGGCAAATGGGCTGGTGCACGGTCACGAGCTTGGTGCCGTCGGGGAAGGTGCCTTCTACCTGCACCTCGTGCAGCAGGTCGGCCACGCCCTCCAGCACATCGGCCAGGCCCAGTATCTGCTTGCCCTTGTCCATGAGCGTCGCCACCGATTCGCCGTCGCGGATAAACTCCAGCAGCTGGGTAGCGAGCAGGGCGGCAGCCTCGGGATAGTTGAGGCGCAGGCCGCGGGCGTAGCGCTTTTGGGCCACTACGCCAGCTTGGTGCAGCACGAGCTTATCGAGGTCTTTTGGAGCGAGGTGCATAGCGGCTTTATCAGGATGCTAGCCGCTAAAGTAGGGTCTGCCTGCAACAACGCCAACCTCAGTCCCCGGCTCCCTCTCCAAAAAAAGGGTGCCTGATGCCAGTAGACGTTGCAACTGGTCGGCTCCCCCTCTTTTTTAAGAGGGGGTAGGGGGGAGGTTCACACGTGCGTCCACACCATCCAGCCGCCATAGCCAATACTCAGCACCGACGACAGCACCACCGCCCCGGCCTGCAAATTGCGCCCCAGTCGCATGCGAGATGTGAAGGGCAAGCGCATCAGGCCCGCTGCGGCCAGCATGCCGAGCATCGACCCGAGCCCGAATACGAGGATATAGGCAATGGCCCAACTCGCCTGGCGTAGCTCGCTCATTACCAGCAGTACCAGCGCGCCGCTACCCGCCAGCCCGTGCACCAGCCCCACGGTGTAAGCAAAGCCCGCGCGCTGCTTGGAAAGCTGAATAGGGCGGTATGAGTTTTTATCAATGAGCCGGCTGATACCCAGGCCAATCAGCATCAGCCCCACCGCCGCCTCAAAATAGGGCGACTGCAGAAACGTAGCCCGGCTGAAAATAATGAGCGAGCCAAAAACCACCAGCATTGTGGTGTGGCCCAAGCCCCAGAGCAAGCCATCTTTGAGGGCCGGGCGCAGGCGGTCGTGGCGCGCCACGAGGGTGCTCATGGCCAGCAGGTGGTCAGGCTCGAATGCATGGCGCATCCCTACTATCGTGGCGAATAAAATGGGCAGTAGGGTTTGCATAGCAAGGCAATCAAGCTGCATAGATAAGCAGCTAGGGATGTTTCGGCAGTTGCTAGAGCTGCTTGCTCATCCAAACTTGGCAGCCAAAATGCCCGCTGTTTCCCAGCGCTTGCGGCAAATAGGTAAAGCCTAGCCGCTCGTAGAGCGGAATGGCCTGGGTAAGTTCCTCCGTGGTTTCGAGGTAGATGCGGGCATAGCCTGCGGTGTGAGCCACTTGCAAGCACTGCTTGATAAGTGCCTTGCCCACGCCCCGGCCCCGAGCAGGGGGTAGGAGATAAAGCTTCACTAGCTCCACGGTGTCGATAGGCAGTCCTTCGGTCGGGTAAATACCGCCCCCACCGAGTACCTCACCATCCAGCTCGGCTACGAAATAGGCGCTTGCTGGCGTTTGGCTGAACAACTCATACAGGTGGTCAGTGGCCTCGTCGTAGTAGGCGGTGCCAGGCTTGGCTGCCCCAAATTCAGTTAGTGTACTGCGCACTGCGTGCGCCAGCGCCGCATTATCGCCGGGGGCGATAGGGCGGATAGTTAATTCTTGCATATAGCATACGTGCCGATTGCGATGGCCCTCCTCGGCTTTTAAGAAAAAAGTAGGGGTAGGGCCACCGCAACTAGGCAATTACTTCAGTAACTCGTGCAGCACCGTCTGCATGGAGAATGTCCGATTGCCGGCTTCCTGAATGATGAGCGAACCCGGCGCGTCAAGCACCGCATCCGATACTTCCACGTTGCGGCGCACGGGTAGGCAGTGAATGAATTTGGCATCGTCGGTGAGGTGCATGTGCTCGGGCGTCAGCATCCAGCTAGGGTCGTTGCTGAGTACCTGGCCGTAGTCGCGGTAGCTGCTCCAGTTTTTGGCTTGCACATAATCAGCTCCTTCCAGTGCCTTACGCTGGTCGTACTCAATCGTGGCGCCTTTCGTGAATTTGGGGTCCAGCTCGTAGCCGTGTGGGTGGGTAATGACAAAGTCCACCCAGTCGATTTCCGAAAACCAGTCGGCAAAGGAATTGGGTACGCACTGGGGTAGGGCCCGCACGTGCGGTGCCCAAGTCAGCACCACTTTCACACGCTCTTTTTTCTTGGACTCCGCCACCGTAATAAGGTCGGCAAACGATTGTAAAGGGTGCAACGTAGCGCTTTCTAGG
>CALMOO010000806.1:0-901 GCA_937871705.1 uncultured Hymenobacter sp. | reverse complement strand
CGTATTGCAGGATTTTGCTCATTACCTCCTCGCTGTAGTCGGCTTCCTTGTCCTTCAGCGTGGGGAAGGTGCGCACGCCCAGCACGTCGCAATATTGGCTCATCACCGCAATGGCGTCCTTGATGTGCTCCTGCGTAGTGCCGTTCATCACGGCGCCATCAGCCATTTCGAGGGTCCACGAGTCGGTCCCGGCATTCAGTACCCACGCTTGCGCGCCTAGGTTATAGGCTGCCTTCAAGCTGCTAAGACGCGTGCGCAAGCTAGGGTTGAAGAATATCAGCCCTACGGTTTTGTTCTTGCCAACGTGCTGGTAGCCGAAGGGATTCTGCTTAATTTCTAAAGCTTGAGCAAGGAGCGCCTTATAGTCGCCCGCATCGGCGAAGGAGAGGAAGTTTTTCATAAGTCTTTAAATGCAAACTGTCATGCTGAGCCTGCGAACCATCTTATCACGTTCCGGTAATTTGTTCCGGCGCAATAAGATGCTTCGCAAGCTCAGCATGACAGTTTTTGGGTTGATTACTGCGCCTTATACTCGTTCCAGCTCTTAATCTTCAAATCGCTCATTTCTAGCTCGCAGAACGCATCAATAAACGCACTCGCCAATCGTGCATTCGTCAGCAGCGGTATGCTAAAATCGACGGCCGTGCGGCGAATCTTATAGTCATTATCCAGTTCACCTTTCGTTAGGTTTTTAGGAATATTGATGACCATTTCAATTTCTTTATTCCGCAGGTAGTCGAGCACGTTGGGCTGCTGCTGGCTGTCGGGCCAGTGGAGGAGGGTAGAATCCAAGCCCGTTTCGGCGAAGAACTTGTGCGTGCCCGCGGTGGCGTAAATAGTGAAGCCACGCTCGGCCAGCAGCTTAGCCAGACCGCGACGCAGCTCATCGAGAAGAACCTGT
>CALMOO010000805.1 GCA_937871705.1 uncultured Hymenobacter sp. | reverse complement strand
GCTTGAACGGAATTCCTACAGAATTGGCTAAGCTCAGCAACTACTCTAGCAAAGCTGCTGCCGAAAACAAAAAAAGTCAGCCCAATGAGGACTGACTTTTTGTTTTCGTGCGCTCGGAGAGACTCGAACTCTCACACCTTGCGGAACTGCCGCCTGAAGACAGCGCGTCTACCAATTTCGCCACAAGCGCGTGCGAAGCCAAAACCAAGATTCGCCGGGTAGGCGGTGGTTTGGTGGTGCAAAGATAGGAACTTAATAACGCCCGACGCAAGATGGCACTCGGTTTTTTCGGCGAAGCAGCGGGCTGGAGTGAGCCGAAAATTTGTCTCTCAGCTACTTGCTTGCTGCATTTTTCTGCGTACACCGAGCAAAATAGGGCAACTCCGCGTCACTTCTTGTTCACATTTCACTTAGTCAGGCTTCTGAATATGGCTTCATCCTCCCGTGCCCAAGCGGCGCCAGTGGCCGACTTTGGCCGCTTAGCCCGCGTGTATGACCTGCTAGCGAGCCTGGTGTTTGGGCGAGCCCTACGGCAGGCACAGCGCGAAGCCTTGCAAGCGGGGCTGCCGCTGGCGGGGCCCACCCCGCATGTGCTGGTGCTGGGCGGGGGGCCCGGCTGGGTCCTCACCGAGTTGCTGCGCCAATGCCCGGCAGCACGGGTTCTTTACCTCGAAACCTCGGCTGCTATGCTGGAGCGAGCGCAGGCGCGGTTACGGCGGCACTTACCACTGGCCACGGAGCAGGTCGAGTTTCGGCAGGGTAGCGAGTGGTCGCTGAAGCTAGGCGAGCAGTTTGACGCCATCGTTACCTTTTTCGTGCTTGATTGCTTTACGCCAGCTGACTTTCCGGGGGCCCTTGCGCGCCTGCAGGCGGCCCGGCGGCCAGCGGCACCGTGGCTGGTGGCTGATTTTGGCCCGCCGCAGCGGTGGTGGCAGCGGGTGCTGCTGCGAACGATGTATCTATTTTTTGGGGTAGCGGTGGGGCTGCGCGCCCAGCAACTGCCACCTTGGCCCACGGCCCTGGCTACGCTAGGCCTGAAAACCCGTTTTCTATCAGCGCATTACGCAAGGTTTATCCGTAGCCAAGTGCTGAGCTAGGCCCCTACCCCTACTCAAACGAAGGAGGGAAGCACTGACTACTCAGATTTTTACCATTAATTTGCACCATTCAAATTGATGCCGTTCTAAAACCGGGTATTTCAGTTATTAAATAGGATTTTCTTTTTATGAATAAACTTCTTCCTACGCTCTGGCTAGGGCTGGCTGGAGCAGCCTTGGTGCCTGCTACTGCAGCTGCGCAGGCACCTAATCCAACCTTACCAGCCAAGCCGGCTGCTGCTAAGCCCACAACGGCTAAACCGGCGGCCGCCAAGCCCGCTATCACTAAGCCCGCAATTACTCCTGCTGCCAAGCCAGCGGCTGCCTCTGCCGCAAAACCAGCCGGCACGACTGCTCCGGCTGCTGGCAAGCCTACTCCAGCCGCCTCAGCAGCTAAGCCGGCAGTAGCTACGCCTTCTTCAAGCGCGCCAGTAGTTGCCAACCCTCCTGAGTCGGAGCCCGCACCTCCTACCCCCCCTGCGCGGCCGGTAGCGGCTGGGCCGGCTGTGCGCTACGTAGTTTCTTTTCCGAATGCTGTGCACCACGAGGCGCGCATCACGGCCACATTTGCGGGGCTGGCGCCGGGCAAGGCGCTGGTGGTGCGCATGGCGCGCTCGTCGCCGGGCCGCTATGCACTGCACGAGTTTATTAAGAACGTGTACTATGTAGTGGCAACTGACGAGACTGGCAAACTATTGACCATCAACCGGAACGACCCGTACTCCTGGGATATATTGCCGGGTGCCGACGGCACGGTGCAGTTTAACTACACGCTCTACGGCGACCGCACCGATGGCACTTACGTGGGCATCGACCAGCAGCATGCGCACCTTAATATACCGGCTACGCTTTGCTACGCGCAGGGGCTAGAGGGCCGGGCCGCTGAGGTGAAGTTTGAACTGCCAGCGGGCTGGAAAGCGGCTACCCAGCTGCGCGCTACCGGCGACGACCGCACCACCTTCACGGCGCCTAACATGCAGTACCTCATGGACAGCCCCGTGGTGCTGGGCAGCCAGCAAACGGTGCATACCTGGCAGGATGGCGGCCGCAACTTCGAGATGGCGACTTACTATGCCGGCCCCACCAGCGAAGTTGACGCGCTGGTGAAAAAAACCCAGCAAGTAGTGCGCGAGGCAGCTGGCGTGTTTGGCGGCGAAATGCCCACCTTCGACTTTGGTCGCTACACCTTCCTGGCCGACTACTTGCCCCAAACCACCAGCGACGGTATGGAGCACCGCAACTCGTGCTCGCTCACTAGCCCCCTACCCCTGCACGACGAGGGTGCCCTGCACAACCTGGCCACGGTGTCGCACGAGTTTTTTCACTCTTACAACACCGAGCGCCTGCGCAGCAAGGGCCTTGAACCCTTTGATTTTCAGCGCGTGAACATGAGCGACGCCCTCTGGGTAGGCGAAGGCTTTACGCAGTACTATGGCGAGCTGATGCTGCGCCGGGCGGGCTATTATACCGACGAGCAATTTCTGGACAAGGTGAGCCAGTGGGTAAACGTGCGCCTCAACTCGCCGGGCGCCCGCTACGCCTCGGCCGTAGAGATGAGCCGGCAGGCGGGCTTCGTGGATGCCGGCACCAGCATCGACCCTACCAACCGCGGTAATACCTACCTTTCGTACTACTACCAAGGTGCGGGCCTGGCGCTGGCCCTCGACCTGCAATTGCGCCAGCGCTACCGCACCTCACTCGATAAGTATATGCAGGCTTTGTGGCTGGAATATGGCAAGCCGCAAACGCCCAGCCTGGCCCCGGCCAAGCCCTACACGCTGCCTGACTTGCAGCGCGTGCTGGGGGTAGTGAGCAAGGATACGGCCTTCGCGGGCACGTTCTTTCGGCGCTACGTGTACGGCCGCGAAACGCCTCGCTTCACCGAAAACCTGGCCCTGGCGGGGCTAGCGGTGGTGCCTACCAAGGTGCTGGGTGCCGCCCTACCCAAGCAGGTGGAGTTTGACGAAGAAGGCCACTGCACGCTGGCGCGCAACAGTACGATGGGCTCGGGCCTCTACAAAGCGGGCATCGACCGAGGCGACGTAATTGAGATGCTTGATGGCGAAAAAGTAACCGACATGGCTACCCTCGAAGCCATTATGCGCCGCCACACGCCCGCCGACCTCGTGCCCGTAAAAGTGCGCACCCGCGCTGGCACCGAGCGCACGACCCAAGTAGTGCTCACCGAAGACCCCAACGTGCAGGTGCAACCCATGGAAAGCGTGGAG
>CALMOO010000804.1:2816-6025 GCA_937871705.1 uncultured Hymenobacter sp. | reverse complement strand
TGCTGGCCCAGCCCGCCGAAGCTTGGCACCTGCACAGCCGCAACCTCATCTTTCGGCTGGCCAGCTCCAACCAGGGCGAGGTGGTGCAGCTGCCCCAAACCAATGATTTCTACCAGGCGGCGGCCCTCAGTCAGCGGCTAGGGCAGCTGCGCGACAGCCTGGCCCGCCGCTGATACTCCCTACCCCTGCCTTAGTTCTTAAGCCGTCGTTATGCTGGCCTTACTCGTTGAAGATGAACCCCTGGCGGCCCGCCGCCTGGCCACCCTGCTCCAGAAGCAGCCCGAGCCCCTCCAGATTATGGGGCCCGCCGAGTCGGTAGCGCAGGCTGTGGCGCTGCTGCAAGCCGGCCCCGCGCCCGACGTGCTGTTCCTAGATATTCACCTGGCCGACGGGCTCAGCTTCGAGCTGTTTGAGCAAGTAGCCATAACGTGCCCGGTCATCTTCACCACCGCCTACGACCAGTATGCGCTCCGCGCCTTCAAGGTAAATAGCGTCGATTATTTGCTTAAACCCATTGATGAAGAGGAGCTAAGCGCTGCTATCGCCAAGCTGCGGCACTGGCTGGCCGGCGCAAATGACCCAAATTTTAGTATAAAAAGTTCGGTTTCCAGTACAAAAGCAACTACTGAAAACGCTGTGCCAGCACCTGCGTTGGACGCGGCCACGCTGGCGGCCCTCATTCAGCAGCTACGCCAGCCCGCGCCTACAGCCAGCTACAAAACGCAGTTCGTGGTGCGCGTGGGCGAGCACCTCAAGGTGGTGCCTGTCGAGCAAGTTGCGTATTTCTTCAGCCTCGAAAAGACTACCCTGCTCCAAAACACCGATGGCCGCAAATATGTGGTTGACTACACCCTGGAGCAGCTCGAAAGCCTGCTCGACCCCGCGCAGTTCTTCCGCCTCAACCGCGCTTATCTGGCCCGGCAGGCCGCCATCCACGACATCATTCACTACACCAACTCGCGCCTGCAAACCGTGCTCAAGCCCGCCCCGCCCGAGAGCGAAGGCCCCATTTTGGTGAGCCGCGAAAAAGTGAGTGTGTTCAAAAGCTGGCTTGATAGGTAGGGGTAGGGCTTTATTTCTGCCGCAGGCGGCGCAGCTCTAGTGCGAAGCCGGGCAGCACGGGCTCGCCGCTCAGGGCCTGGTCGAAGCCGATTACTGGCCGCACGGGCTGGCCCGGCTAACGATACCCGAACGATTCCGGGCAGGTGCGATTGCCACGCAGCGCTCGCCAGGACAAATAGCCTCTAGCCTTCCAGCCAGCTCTTCACGGCACTGGCCTTCTCCTTGCTCACCAGCACTTCGTCGGCCGCGGAGGGGGTAGGGCTAAGCTCGACCAGCAGCTTGCCGCCGAAGTGCGGCACCAGCCGGCGCACCGCGGGCAGCTGGGCCAGCAGCTGGCGATTGAGCCGGAAGAAAAGCGCGGGGTCGAGCAGCGTTTCCAACTGCTCCAGGGTGTAATCGACCACGAAGCGGCGGCCGTCGTGGGTGGCCAGCGTAACGGTTTCGTGGCGGCTCCAGAACCAGGCGGCTTCGGTGGCGGGCAGGGGTAGCAGGGTTTCGCCCTGGCGCACCAGGAAGCGCGTTTTGTGCGGCCGCTGGGGGCGGGGTAGGGCGTCAAGCAGCCGCTCCAGGGAAAAGTTATGCGTTAGGAGTTCTGAAGTAGGAGGTGCGTTTTGAGCAGCGTCTGGTTCAGCGGTGAACTCCTGACGCATAATTTTTAACTTCAAAAGGGCGGCCTGCAGTTCGGTCAGCTTGAGGGGCTTGAGCAGGTAGTCGATGCTATTGGCCCGGAAGGCTTGCAGCGCGTACTGGTCGTAGGCAGTGGTGAAGATGACGGGGCTGCGCACCAGGGTTTGGGCAAACACGTCGAGGCTGAGGCCATCGGCCAGCTGAATATCGCTCAGGATGAGGTCGGGCGCGGGGTGTGTATCGAGCCAAGCCTGGGCGCCGGCCACGGTGTCGAGCACGGCCAGCACCTGGGCCGTGGGCGCGGCCTGGGTTAGCAGCCGCTGCAGGCGCTCGGCGGCGGGGTACTCGTCTTCTAAAATGAGAATGCGCAACGGCGACATGGCGAAGCTAAGCAGGAAGCAGGGGTAGGGTTACGGCAAAGATGCCCGCCGTTTGCTCTACGGCCACCGGCGCGGGTGCCCCAAGTAGGGCGTAGCGCTGGCGCACGTTGGCCAGGCCCGTGCCGGTGCTGGGCGAGAGGCCAGCCGTGCGTGGCTGCCAGGTGTTTTCGACGCGCAGCGCGGTGGCCGCCGCATCAGCCACGAGATGCAAATGCAGCGGTTGCGCCTGCGAGGCCACGTTGTGCTTCAAGGCATTCTCCACCAAAAGCTGCACGCTCAACGGGGCCACTTGCCGGGTGAGGGCGGGGGTAGGGATGTCGTAGCTGACCTGCACATTGTCGCGAAAGCGCACTTTTTGCAGCGCCACGTAGGTTTGCACAAAGGCTAGCTCCTCGGCCAGCGGCACGGTGGGGCGCTCGCGGCTGAGCAGCACGTAGCGGTACACATCGGCCAGGCCCTCGACGTACTGCTGGCCGGCCTCATTGCTGGGCTCGATGAGCGCGGCTAGGGTGTTGAGCGAATTGAACAGAAAATGTGGGTCGAGCTGCTGAGCCAGCGCATCGAGCTGGGCCTGGGTGCGGGCCTGGGCCAGGTGGTCGGCGCGGCGCAGATTGGCTTTCCACTGCTCAAAAAAATGGCGGCTTTCGTAGAGCAGCAGCACAATGAAGGTGGCTACCAGGTTGAGGCCAATCTCGCGCGGCTCCTGCTGCATGTTCAGGTGGCCGCCTTGCAGCCCCAAAATGGCGCTGCCCAGCAGCAGGGTCGTAGCCACCGTGTAGGCTACGCCCGCGGCGCCCAGCCACCACAGGCGGCGGGACGTGTCGGCAACGTCGGGCCAGCGCCGCAGCAGCCACTGCCACAGCTGCCGGCTGCCCAGCCACAGCGCCAGCGTGAAGGTGAGCGAAACGGCAAAGGCAATGGGCAGCTGCGGCCACAGCGACAAGCTAAAGAGCCCGCGGGGCACCAGCGCCAGCACCACCACAATCGGAATGCCATAGAGCAGAAAGCGCCGGTCGTTCATGCCCGCGAAGGTCGGGGCAAATAGCGTAGCTAGCGCCCCGCCCACAGCGGCTTACCAGCCATGGCTTGTATAAAAAGCCCGGCCACGGCCGCCGCGTACAGCGCCGTGCCCAGCCACGT
>CALMOO010000804.1:2591-2806 GCA_937871705.1 uncultured Hymenobacter sp. | reverse complement strand
GAGCGTGGTGGCCCGGCGCGGCACCCAGCGGCTCGCGGCCCAGCCCAGCAGGGGTAGGGCCTGCAAGGCGTGCATGCCCAGGAAGTGCGCGGTGCGCAAGTCGCCGGCGCGGGTGCTCCAGCCCAGGCCGGGCAGGCCGGGGCCACCGTCGGGGGCGCCCACGGTGTGCTGCTGGTTGTGTATCATAAACCCGCCCAGCACCGAGCCCACCAGAA
>CALMOO010000804.1:0-2581 GCA_937871705.1 uncultured Hymenobacter sp. | reverse complement strand
CCCCACACGTAGCTCGCGGGCCCATAAGGCCGGTGCCGCCAAACCAAGTACAAAGCCCAGATGCTGAGCAAGGTATTGACCAGAATAAAAATACCCATCAGTCCAAACAGCAGCCCGTTCAAGGCACTGCTGGCGTTGTAGTGCGAGGTAGTGCCGCGCCCGGCCTGAATGAAAATAACGGCGATTTCAACCACCATGCTCAGCACTACGCCCGCGCTGATGCGGCGCACCGCCCGCTGCGCGGCGGCCGGCAAGTCGGCCAGCAGCCAGGCCAGCGTCCAGACATAGGCCACGATGGAGAGTGAAAACTTGAGTGGCTTAATCCAGACCAGGACGCCCGTCACGAGGCGGTGGTCGAAGGGCAGCAGCGCCAGCGCCAGCGCCGCCAGCCCCACGTGCAGCCAGCCCGTGGCCGACAGCACCGGGTTGGCGCGGTGCAGCACGCGCAAGGCCTGCGCTACTTCTTGCAAAGGCGAGGGGGTAGGGAGCGTATTGACTGTGCTCGGGCGAGTGTTCGACAGCGAGAAATTAGCAGAAAGCGTTTCCATAAGGTTGAAGATTAGCGAATAAGCGTTGATTTCTGTTTAAATACCTGGCGCACGCCGACGTACACCAGCAGCCCCACCGGCCCAAACAAAAAGGTGAGCACCAGCGCCGGCACCACGGCCCAGTGCGGCAGGCCGCGCTGCTGCGCATCGCGCACTTCCCAGGCGCCCACAAACAGGTCGAAACACAGGTAGTGCACCCAGCCGGCCAGCAGCGCCCAGGGGTCTTGGAAGAGCGCCGCCACCTGCGCCAGCGAGCCAAAGCCGCCTTCGCCGCCGTGCGCGCCCAGGTAGTGCGTCGTAATAAATGCCGCATACCCTACTGCCAAGCCCAGCGGCCATGCCCCACTCAAAACCAAGCCTTTAGTGAAGCGCCAGCGCGGGGCCAGCACCAGTAGCGCCCAGCCCAGCATGGCCAGCGGGTTGGCCAGGGCAAAGAGGCGGTCGGGGGTGATTGTCATGGGTTTACGTTGTATAATTACTGGGTCAAACTTACGTTGCTGCCCTACCCCCCGCCAGGCCAACCAGTGTGAAGCGCCCTAGCCGCGGGGTGAACTAGCATTTTGCCGGGGGCGAAGCAACGCTTTGCTACCAGCGGCAGCTCTCCATCTCAGCTTTCTCACCCTCATTTTCTTGTTGTGTATGCTGCCTTCGCTCTGGTTACTCGCCCTCAGCGCGGCTCTGGTGGGCCCGCCCAAGCCGCCGCGCACGGTAGTCAGCGGCCACCTCAACCACCCAGTGGCGCCCCAGGTGCAGGTGACGTATAACGTGAACAGCCTCACCTGGGAGCCAGCTAGCGTACTAAATGCCAAGCTCGACGCCCAAGGCAACTTCCGGTTGGTGCTGCCCAGCCTGCCCGGCCCGATAGAAGCTACTTTTCGCAACGGCGACCAACGGACTACCTTGTTTCTCTCGCCCGGCGACGACCTGCACCTCACCCTCGACGCAGCCAAATTTGACGAATCGCTGCGCTACACTGGTACTGGCGCGGCAGCTAATAATTATCTGGCCCAGAGCGCGCTGCGCTTTGCTATTACCCAGCCCAGCCATCCGTTGCGAAAACTGGAAGCTGCTACCCCTGCCCAAATGGTAGCCATCCTTGATGCCTACCGCCGGGAACGGCGGGCTTCTTTTAAAGCGTATGTGGCTACGCATCCGGTGCCGGCCGTTTTCCGGGCTTATGTGCGCCAGACTGCTGATTTTGAACGGGCTGGCTACCTGCTTTACTAGGGGGCTACCATGCGCAGCGGCCCGAACTGAACACGGGAGCTATTCCCGCGGATTTCTACGAGTTTCTGGCTTCGCTGCGACCGGCGCAAGACTCGGCGTTGGCGATGGGTAGCAGCAGCTACCTCGGCTTTTTGCAGATGTCAGCGAGCTTCCGCTTACCTAGCCCCGACACGCACCCCACCGAGGCTGCGCTGCTAGCCAGCGCGCAGGCCGCATTTGGCAGCGGCCGCAGCCGCGACCTGGCTTTGGCGATGTACGTGTATACCAGCTTCATGACGCAGCCCACTGAGCAGATGATGCCCCAGGTTGCGACTTTTCAGCACTTGAACCGCGACTCGACGATGGCCCGCACCGTGCGGGCGCGCTACTGCCAAGCCCTGGCCACGCTGCCCGGCCAGCCCGCGCCGGCCTTCTCGCTGCTGGATAATACCGGCAAAAAAGTGTCGCTAAGCGAGTTCAAGGGCAAGGTGGTTTACCTTGACTTCTGGGGCACGTGGTGTCATCCGTGCTTAACTGAAATACCGGCCAGCCACGAGCTAAAGAAGAAATTTGAGGGCCGCGACGTAGTGTTTGTGTACATCGACGTGCGTGATGAAGAGGAAAAATGGCAGCAGGTGCTCGCTGCCGAGCACCTGCTTGGTCCGGGCAGTGTGCACCTGCGCAGCTCCGACGACGCCGTGGCTAAGGCCTACCAGGTGCAGGGCTTTCCTACGTATTGGCTTATTGGGCGCGATGGCCGCATTGTGAACACCCGTGCCCCGCGCCCTTCTGCCGGAGCCGAAACCGTTGCCCTCCTGGAGCAAGCC
>CALMOO010000803.1 GCA_937871705.1 uncultured Hymenobacter sp. | reverse complement strand
AAGAACACGCCGATGACGACGTAGGCCACCGGCGAGTTGAGGAAGGCATTGAATTCTTTTTGAAGGATGGTGAGCATAAATAATTCAAAACATGTCCTTTAATAAGCGGGCTCACAGTATGCCTTTGGATTCTTAGAATCTATTTTCACTTGCACAGAGTCGCCCACATTGAAACTGTATTCTTGCGTCTGAAAAATATTGCTATAAACACGTCCCTTATACAAGTACTTTATTTTGTATCTACCACTAACAGAGCCATTTTTGTAAGTAGCATATTCTTTTTTTATAACTTCAGCTTTAATTATAATACCGCGCAGTTCTAAGTTCTCCTGATTAATGTAAATTCTTATAGTTATATAAGTCCAGAAAATAAGCAACCCTCCCAGCAGTGACATTACCACAAACATTCGCTGTTTCTTACTCCAGCCCTGTATCATAGCAGCTTACTTCGTTAACTCCCCAAACACCGCCTCCAAGCTCTGCTGCTCCTGCCGCAGCCCGAGTAGCAGCCAGCCCTGCTCTACGGCCAGGCGCGACACGGCAGCCCGCACATCGGTGCCCGGCGCGGTGCGGATTAGTACGACGCCCGGTTCGGCCAATTCTACGGTGCGGACGCCGGGTAAGGCGGCGAGCGGCGCAGTGGTTACGGGACCTTCAAACTCGGCGCGGAGCACGTTTTCGCCGGCGGCGCGGGCGGCCAGCTCGGCTACGGGCGCGTCGGCCACCAGCTTGCCCCGGCTGATGATGACGACCCGCGAGCACAAGGCCGTGACTTCGGGCAGAATGTGCGTGCTGAAAATGACGGTTTTATCCTCGCCTAACTCGCGGATGAGCTGGCGAATTTCGCTTATCTGATTGGGGTCGAGGCCCGTGGTGGGCTCGTCGAGGATGAGCACCTCCGGGTCATGCACCAGGGCCTGGGCCAGGCCTACGCGCTGGCGGTAGCCTTTGCTGAGCGCGCCGATTTGCTTGTTCTGCTCGCGCGTGAGCCCTACGCGGCCAATGAGCTGCGCTACGCGCTGGCGCAGGTTCCTACCCCCCAGCCCGTGCACCGAGCCGATAAATTCGAGGTACTCGTGTACGTACATATCGAGGTAGAGCGGGTTGTGCTCGGGCAGGTAGCCCACACGGCGGCGCACGGCGATGGGCTCCTGCTGCACGTCGTGGCCACCGATGCGCACGGTGCCGGCCGTGGGCGGCAGGTAGCCAAGCGCGATTTTCATGGTCGTGCTCTTGCCCGCGCCGTTGGGCCCCAGAAAGCCCACAATTTCGCCCTTATCGGCCCGGAAGCTGATGTCGTCCACGGCGTTTTGGGCGCCGTAGGTTTTGGTTAAGTTTTCGACTTCTACCATACTTCAATAATTCCTGCTAAAAATCGTTTGTCCCTGCGAGCCTGTGCAGCAAGCGCACCAGAACAAGCCGTTCGGGTGTCGTTTTGGCGCGCTTGCTGCGCAGGCTCGCAAGGACAAACGAAAGGCATAATTCACAGTAGACCAATATATTACTTTACCTGCGCCGGCCGCATCTGGATTTCTGAAATCATGGTGGCTTTGGGTGCCTCTAGGGCGTGCACAATGGCGGCGGCAATATCTTGGGGCTGCATCTTGTGCGGGTCGGGCTCGGCGCTGGGGGTAGCACCGTTGAAATTGGTTTCGACGGAGCCGGGCATGACGCAGGTGACGCGAATACCATCGGGACGAACTTCCTTAAATAGCGCGTCGGAGAAGCCGCGCACGGCGTATTTGGTGGCGCAGTAGCCGGCCAGGTTGGCGGTGCCGGCGGTGGCGGCCAGCGAGGCGACGTTGATGATGTGGCCTTCGTGCTGCTTTTTCATTTGCGGCAATACGGCTCTGGTGCAGTAGAATAGGCCGTGCACGTTGGTATCGAACATGGCGTGCCAGTCCTCCGACTTGAAGCCGTCGATGGCCCCAAAAATCCCTACCCCCGCATTGTTGACTAAGACATGAATATCCAGCCCTAACTCGCGCTGGGTGTTGGTGAAGGCTTCGGCCACGGCGTGCTCGTCGCGCACATCGCATTCGAAAAACAGGAAACGCTCGTTGGTCAGGCCTTCGGGCGCTTTGCGGCCCCAGCCGGCCACGGCGGCGCCACGGGCCAGCAGGGCGTCGGCGGTGGCGCGGCCAATGCCGCTGCTGACGCCCGTCACGATGGCTACTTTTCCAGTCAAGTCCATATTTTTAGCGAAATTTAAAGAAATGCTATTCCGAATCCGGCTACAAAGTAACGTCCTGGCAAGGCTGCGGCGCGGCGCGCTGCTGCTAGCCGGCGCGTTTGGCCTCAGCACGTGCGGCGCCGGCCAGGATATAGACTGCCTCAAAAGCAACGGCGCCGTGACCACCCAGCGCCGGGCCGTGGACCGCCAGGTGCGCAGCGTGGTGGTGTACGACAACGTGGATTTAATTATCGTACCCGACACCGCGACCTACGCCGAGGTAACGGCCGGCGAGAACGTCATTGATGAGCTGACCTTTACGTACCGCGACCGACCCACGCACGAGTTCACGCACGAGTTGCTGCTCAACAATACCAGCAGTTGCAACTGGGCCCGCAGCTACGACACGCCGCGCCAGGTGCGCCTGCACACGCCGCGCCTCACCAACCTGGAGCAGCGCGGCTACGGCACCATCAGCACCGCCAGCCACTGGAACCAGGATACACTTATTGTGCACCTGGTGGGCGCCGGCGACGTGAAGCTCGACCTCACCAGCACCTACTTGCTGACGGACATGTATGAGCTGGGCGACATGACGCTCAGTGGCTCAGCCGATGAGTTTCATCCGCTGGTCGGCGGCACGGGCTTCCTCTTCGCTGGGGGGCTGCAGACGCGCCTGTGCTACTTCCAAACCACCCGCATCAGCCTCGGCGATGCCCACGTGCGCGCCACCCAAAACCTGGCCGGGACTCTGGATGGGAAAGGCACTTTCTACTACGCCGGCAACCCGGGTAGTATCGATGCGAAAGGCAGCGGCAAGCTGGTGCAAGAGTAAGGGGGTAGGACAAACGGGAATTTTTGTCACTGCAAGCTTGCGAAGCGATTTTTTCTTCGTGCTGAGGTAGTACGCTTGACAACAAGGAAGGACGGCTTCGCAAGCTCACAACGACAAACGGGCCCACTATTCCTTACAGCAAATCACCTAGCTGTGGCCTGATAACTATTTCCTCCACAACTGCTTGCGAAGAGAGGCTGAAGGCCGAGAACACCGCCTCGGCTACGTCTTCGGGGCGAATAAAGCGCTCGGGCGCCTGCCCTACCCCCTCCCAGCTGCGCGTAAGTGTGGCGCCGGGCAGCACGGCCGTCACGCGCACGCCCTGGCTTTTCAGCTCTTCGCGCAGGGTTTTGGTGAAGCCCAGCAAGGCAAATTTGGCGATACCATAGGAGCCGCCGTTCGGGTAAGCCATGAGGCTGGCCGTGGAGCATATGGTGAAAATATGGCCTTGGCGCTGGGCAATAAACGTGGGCAACAAGGCGCGCGTAACATCATAGGCACCTAGCAGGTTGCTAGCTAGCATTTCGCGCAGGCGTGAGCCATCGGCGGGCTCGTCTTGCAGGCGGCCGGGAGCAAAGGCGCCGGCGTTGTTGACCAAGGCAGCCAGGGGAAGACCCAGGTGCTGCACAAAGTTCGCAAAGCGCTGGCAATCGGCCCAATGACTTAAGTCGGCGGGCAGGGTGTGCAGCCTTGCTGAGGCGCCTACCCCCACGTCGGCGGTTAGCTGAGCCAGGTCCGGGGCCGAGCGGGCGCAGGTGGCAACTGCGTAGCCCGCTTGCAGAAAGCGCTCGACTACGGCGCGGCCAATGCCTTGGCTGCCACCGGTGACGACAATTAAAGCTGAAGAAGAATCCACTGTTTTTCCGTTTTTTACGTATGATGCGCCAGGGCGCACCACTGGCGCGCAAGGCTGCCCGCCCAGCCTGTTTTTACCTCGTTCTACCTGCTTCTTATGCTCAAAGTTTTCGGCTCTTTCGTCTTGTTTTTGCAAAATATGGTATCGCGCACCGAACGGCTGCGCGGACTCTGGAACCGCTTTATTGAGGAGGCTACACTCATCGGCGTCGATTCCATTTTTATTGTGGGCATCGTGTCGGCCTTCATCGGGGCGGTGACGTGTATTCAGATTGCCTACAACCTGACTAACCCCTTGATTCCGAAGTCCACCATCGGCTACATGGTGCGCGAGATGACGATTCTGGAGCTGGCACCCACTATTACCAGCATCGTGCTGGCGGGCAAAGTTGGCTCGTCCATTGCGGGCGGCCTGGGCACCATGCGCATCACGGAGCAAATATCGGCGCTCGAAGTAATGGGCATCAACGCCACATCATACCTGGTGCTGCCGCGTATTCTGGCCTCCATGTTCATGTTTCCGCTGCTGGTTATTCTGGCGATGGCGCTGAGTATTCTGGGCGGCTACCTGGCCGGCACACTGTCGGGCGTAATGGCGGCGCAGGATTACATCGAAGGTATTCGCACCGATTTTGTGCCCTACAACATCTTCTTTGCCCTGATTAAAGCCGTAGTGTTCGCCTTCCTGGTGTCGGGCATTTCGTCTTACAAAGGCTTTTATACCCAAGGCGGTGCCCTTGAGGTAGGCGCGGCCAGCACCGCCGCCGTTACCAATTCTATTATTGCCATCTTGCTGGCCGACTACGTGCTGGCGGCGGTATTACTCTAATTTTTTAGCTGTTAGCTTTTGGCTGTAAGCAGCTAGCTTTAAACTAACGAGCTTTGCGACAACAGCTTTTTTCTGTAGAATACTAACAGCTTATAGCTAAGAACATGATTGAGATATCTAACATCCAGAAGGGCTTCGATGGCAACCAAGTCCTGAAAGGCATTAGCTGCACCCTCGAAACCGGCAAGTGCAACCTGCTGCTCGGCGGCTCGGGCACCGGCAAAAGCGTACTGCTACAGTGCATTGTGGGCTTGATGAAGCCCGATATTGGCTCTATTACCTTCGACGGCACGGTGTACACCAACTCCAAGGTGGATATCCGGCAGGAAATCCGGCGCAAAATCGGGATGCTCTTCCAGGGCTCAGCGCTGTTTGACTCGATGACGGTGGCCAAAAACGTGGAGTTTCCGCTGCAAATGCTGACGCCCGATATGACGCCCGAAGAACGGCGCGACCGGGTGGAGGGTGGCCTGAAGCGAGGAGGGCTCGAAAATGCGGGCGATAAAATGCCTTCTGAGATTTCGGGCGGCATGAAAAAGCGCGTCGGCATTGCCCGCGCCATTGCGCCCAACTGCACGTACCTGTTTTGCGACGAACCCAACTCGGGCCTCGACCCCGCCACGAGCATCAAGATTGACGAGCTGATTTACGAAATCACGCACGAGTACAACATCACTACCGCCATCATCACCCACGACATGAACTCGGTGGTGGGCATCGGCGACCACATCATCTTTCTGCACCAGGGCAAGAAGCTATGGGACGGCAATAAGGAAGAAATCCTAAATGCCCAAGTACCTGAGCTACGCGAGTTTATCTTTAGCTCGTCGTTGGTGCGGGCCGCTAAGCGCGTGGAGGAAGAAGACGGTCCCCAAGGCCTCGAACAGTTGGCCGCCGAGCCGCTCTCGGATTTATAGTCCCTACCCCCCTCTTTAAGAAGAACTCTGCTCAACCCTTGAGCGGGGTTCTTTTTTTGCCGCCAAAGAGCAGCTTGAAGTAAAAGCTGGGCTGGCGCAATCGCTCGCGCAGGTCGAGGTCCATGAACATGGCCGACAGTGTTTCGGCCAGCGTGGGGTTGTTGGCGGCGCGATTGGCCACGATATTAAACAGGCTCGGAAAATTGAGCAGGCGCTGCATGGCGCGGCTCAGGCGCAGCTCTTGCCAGAGGCGATTGTAGACGGCAACATCGTAGTTTTTAAGAAACTCGGGGCTGAAATCATCTTTTGCTACAGCCTGGGCTGCCCAGTTGGCCGCGTGGCGCCCACTCACCATCGCGTGCGAAATTCCTTCGCCCGAAAACGGGTCAATGAGCGAGCCCGCATCGCCCAGCAGCAAGTAATTGGCGCCTGACAGCGCCCGCCGCTTCGAGCCCAGCGGCAGGCCAAAGCCGCGCACGGGCCCCAGCCGCTCGGCCTGCGCGAAGCGCGGCCCCAACGTGGGGTGCGTAGCCAGCATCTCATCGAGTTGCTTACGGAGGTTGATTTTGCGGTCGGCAACGGCTTTCGACAGCATCCCTACCCCCACGTTGGCCTGGCCATTGGGCAAGGGAAACACCCAGAGGTAGCCGGGCAGAAAATCCTTGATGAAGTGCAGCTCGATGAAGTTATCGGGGCTCAGACCGGTTACGCCCTGGTAGTAGGTGCGCAGGCCGGCGCAGTGGTGTTCGGGCTCCAGGGCGTGGCCGGCCACCTTGCGGGCAAACTCCGACTGCGCGCCATTGGCTACCAGCAGTAGGCGGCAGGTGGCTACTTCCTGGCCGGCTTTATCGAGCAGAAGCCAGCCAGTGGCCGTGCGCTCGGTGCGGACCACGTCCACGTTTTCTCGAAAGTCAATTTCGGGCCGTTGGCGTACTTCCTCTACCAGAAAATTATCGAAGTCGAGGCGCTTGGCTACGTGGCCGGCGGGCCGGTCGAGGGCTTTGTTAAAATTAGGCTTGAAGGGAATACTGAGCTGGCGGCCGTTGGGCGCGAAGAAGTCGATGCCCAGGCTTGGCACTTGCATGGGCGAGGCGGCCAGCAGGGGGGGTAGGGATTCGGAAATGCGCTTCAATTCCATCAACACCTTGCCACTCAGGGCATCGCCACAAATTTTATCTCTCGGAAATGTAGCGCGGTCGAGTAGTAAACAGCGGTGGCCGGCGTTGGCCAGGTGCAGGGCCGCCGTGGCGCCGCCGGGCCCCGCGCCCAGAATGCAGATGTCGTGGGAAAGCATAAGTTCGGGCGAAGATAACGGGCATCGTAGCGCGGACTTTTGCCTGTCGGCCCGCGGGCGCGAGTCAGCAAGTTGGGCCGGCTACGCTGGAGCAGCTTGGCGCTGGGGCTAGCGAGCTAAAGTCCGCGCTACTACTTTCGCCCCATGATTCAGACCCTCACCGGAAAAGTTGCCCTCATTACCGGGGCCTCGAAAGGAATTGGCCGCGCCATTGCCACGCTATTTGCCCAGCAGGGCGCCCAGGTAGCCTTCACCTATTTGTCGTCGGTTGAAAAAGGCCAGGCGCTGGAAGCCGAGCTGGCCGCGCACGGCACCAAAATCAAAGGCTACCGCTCCGATGCCTCGGACTACGCCCAGGCCGAACAGCTGGTCGATGACGTGGTAAAGGAGTTTGGCAAGCTCGATATTTTGGTCAATAATGCCGGCATTACCCAAGACGGCCTGCTCATGCGCATGACCGAAGCGCAGTGGGACAACGTGCTCAATGTCAACCTAAAATCAGTCTTCAACCT